>JADZCB010000327.1 GCA_020851775.1 Gammaproteobacteria bacterium | reverse complement strand
GACGACCAGGGCAACATGTCCGCGCAGTTGATGGCCGAGGGTCGGCCGCTGTTTTCCGCGCGCAGCATGGACGAAGTCCCGGCCGAGGAAGTGAAACAGGCGTTCCTCGCCTACACGAGCTACTGGGGCACCTACCGCATCGATGCCGCCGCCGGCACCGTCACGCATCACGTGACCGGCGCCAACGCGCCGAGCTGGCCGGGCGGCGATCAAGTGCGCTACTTCGAACTCGACGGACGGCGTCTGGTCCTCAAGACCCCCCCGATCCGCGGCCGTGATGGCGTCAAACTGGTGCAGCAGTTGATCTGGGAACGCGTATAGCCCGCGTGCCAAACCAGGGACGACAGACCAATTCCCGGGACGGCGCGTCGCTATACTGAACACCATGGACGCCCGTACGCTCGTCGCCGGCACGCATGATCTCGCTTCGCTGCCCGGGGCGTGCCTGCGCGTGATGGAACTGGCGGATGATCCGAAAGCCTCGGCGGCCGATCTCGCCACCGTCATCGCCCACGATCCCGGCCTCGCCGCGCGCCTGCTCAAACTCGTCAACAGCGCCTATTACGCGCTGCGCAACCCGGTCGACAACCTCGACGTAGCCGTCCGCGTCTGCGGCACCGAGGCACTGCGCTCGCTCGCACTGGCGACCGGCGCCGTCTCCGCGTTCGCCGACATCCCGAACGATCTGGTCGACATGGGCGCGTTCTGGAACGCGAGCGTGCACTGCGGCCTGCTCGTGCGTGCGCTCGGCCGCATCGCGCGGCTGCCGCAGCCGGAACGCCTGTTCGCCGCCGGCCTCCTGCACGCGGTCGGGCAGATCGTCATGTACAACCGCATGCCGGCCGAGTCGCGCGCCGTGCTCGACATCCTGCACAAGGACCTGCATGCGCGTGCCGACGCCGAGCGTCGCATCTTCGGCTTCACGTATGCGGAGACGAGCGCTGCGCTGCTCGAGAGCTGGCGACTGCCGGCGAGTCTCGTCGAACCGGTCGCCTGTCATCTCGAGCCCGCCACGGCCGTCGCGTTCCGACAGGACGCGGCGCTGCTCCATATCGCGCGTGAGGTCACGCTGCTCGTCGAGCCGGGGATCAAGACCGACGCGCGCGAGCCGCGGCCGTCGCCCGCCATCGCGCCGGCAGCCTGGGCCCAGGCGCAACTCGTGCAGGGCGTGCTGCCGAGTGCACTCGAACAAGTCGACACGCAGTGGTTCGAGGTGATCGACATCCTCAATCCCGGTGGCAGCCTCGCCTACTGAGCGGTGACGGCCCGCGCCGTCGGTGTCACGGCAACGGCACCAAAGCCGCTGCGTCGCCCGTTCGCCACGCGCTACACTGCGCGCAGGGTTTCCAGCCTGATCCCGACGTCCACTTCCGAGACCGTTGCATGCCCCATGTTTCCACGGACGACGTCCGCGTCGTCGGCACCACCGAAGTCATCGCGCCGAGCGTGCTCCTGCGCGACATCCCCGTCAGCGACGCCGCGGCCGCTACCGTCACCGCGGCGCGCCAGGCGGTCCGTCGCATCGTGCACGGCGAGGATGCGCGCCTGCTCGTCGTCGTCGGTCCGTGCTCGGTACACGACCCGGCGGCCGCACTCGATTACGCGCAACGTCTGCAGACGTTTGCCGCGACGGCCGCCGACAGCCTCTACATCGTCATGCGCACCTACTTTGAAAAGCCGCGCACGACCGTTGGCTGGAAGGGGCTCGTCAACGATCCCGGGCTCGACGGCAGCTTCCGAATCAACGACGGCCTGCACATCGCGCGACGCCTGCTGCTCGCACTGAACGAGATGGGCATGCCGGTCGGCACCGAGTTTCTCGATCCGATCAGTCCGCAGTACATCGCCGACCTGATCGCCTGGGGCGCGATCGGCGCGCGCACGACCGAGAGCCAGGTCCATCGCGAGCTGGCGTCGGGCCTGTCCTGCCCGATCGGCTTCAAGAACGGCACCGACGGCAGTGTGCAGGTCGCGGTCGACGCGGTGCTTGCGGCGAGCCACCCGCATCACTTCCTCGGCGTGACGAAGGCGGGCGGCGTCGCCGTGATCGCGACGGCCGGCAACCCCGACTGCCACGTCATCCTGCGCGGCGGACGGCAGCCGAACTACGATGCGGCGACGATCGACGACACCGCGGCGCGCATGATCAAGGCCGACGTCGCGCCCGCGATCGTCGTCGATCTGAGCCACGGCAACAGCAGCAAACAGCATGCGAAGCAGCTCGACGTCGGCCGCGAACTCGCCACGCGCATCGAAGCAGGCGAGCGTCGCGTCGTCGGCGTGATGATCGAAAGCTTTCTCGAAGCCGGCCGCCAGGACCCGAAACCCGGCAAGCCTCTCACCTATGGGCAGAGCATCACCGATGCGTGTCTCGGCTGGCCGGAGACGGTCGCGCTGCTCGAGCGGCTCGCGGAGGCCGCACGTGCACGGCTCGTGCCGCTGTCTCCTCGCGGCTGACAGGCCACCGGGCGTGCCGTCGCCAGCAGCGGACGTCGCCGAGTTTGCCGGTGCGGGCAGGGCATCCGGAGACGACGCATGACGATCGCCACCCTCGGCGTCGCCGTGCCCCGCACGCTCGCCATCACGCAGCCGTTCGACTGGCTCGCCGCGGGCTGGCGCGACTTCCGCCGCGCGCCGCTCGTCGGCGCCGTGCACGGCGTGCTGCTCGCGGGGTTCGGCTGGCTGCTGCTCGTCGTCGCGGAGGATCGGTTCTGGTTCCTGGCCGGCGCGTTTTCCGGGTTTCTGCTGATCGCGCCGGTGCTGGCCGTCGGGCTCTATGCCGTCAGCCGCGCGCTCGAACGTGACGAACCGGCAGGGCTCGGACTCGTGTGGCGGACATGGCTGAGCTGGCGCGGTCGTGAGTGCTACGACTGGCGCCTCGTGCGTTTCGGTCTCCTGCTCGCGCTCGCGGGGACCGGCTGGGTGCTGACGTCCGCGTCGTTGATCACGCTGCTGGCGCCGGTGCCGATCGCGACCCCGCACGATTTTCTCGCCCACGTCGTGCTCGCGCGCGAAGGCTTTCTGTTCGAAGCCTGGCTCGCGCTCGGCGGCGTGCTCGCGGCACCGGTGTTCGCGTCGAGCGTGATCACCTTGCCGCTGCTGCTCGATCGCCGGATCGGCGTGCTCGACGCCGTTCTCGCCAGCTGGCGCGCCGTGCTCGCCAATCCCGTACCGCTCGGCCTGTGGGCCGCGTCGATCATGGGCCTGACGCTGTGCGGCCTGCTGCCCGCGCTGCTCGGACTGCCGATCGTCGTGCCGTGGCTCGGTCACGCGAGCTGGCACGCCTATCGTGACACCGTCGACGCGTCGTCCTTTCCGCCACGCGAGGACTGACACGCCGGTGAACGGGTACCTCGTGCTGCTGCCGGCTGCGGGTCACGACCGCACGTGAACGGCACGATTTTCGGGTTCACCGAACAGCAGATCGCCGGCTTCGGCCTGACGTTCGGTCTCGCGGCCTTCATGCTCTACATGCTGTTCATCATCGGGCAGCTCGCATGGGAGTCGAAAGCCGGACGCTTCGGCACGTTCATCCTTTTTCTCGGGCTCGCCTTCGGGATGGTCGGCTTCGTCGCGAAATATGTGATCCAGTGGCTCATCGAGAAGTGACGGCACCACCTCTCGCGCCGCTCGCACCCCCGTAGTCGCGCCGGCAGGCGCGACATTCCCGACGCAGGAGTGACCATCGCGGCTGCGGCTCGCGCCTTCGCGCGCAAGTCTTGCGAAATTCCGCGTGGCATGCAGGTGAAGGCGGGCGCTATAATCGCGCCCGATTTTCGGCGGGAGACGCGCAACGACGCGATAACGAACTCCTTCTCCGATACGACACGTAGGCGAACTACCGGGCCCGGTGGCAGATGTGCAGGGGCGCCAGACGTAGCCATACGCGACGACATCCAGCGCTGAACGGTGCGTGACACGCGCGCGCCCGTGCACGCGTCGCGCCTGTGCGCCGTGAGGCGGCATCTCATCTTTTCATCGGACTCGATCCGGCTGCGACCCATGCGGTTCGCGGCACGGGCCTTCGCGTGCCTGTCGTCGCTCGGCGCAGGGCTCGCGCATCGGCAGCGTGGTTCCGTCCCGGTTTTTTTTGACTCTCGATGAAAGGAGCTTTCCGATGACTATGATTCAGGTTGCGATCGATCTGCTGGATTTCGATGCCGCCGTCGTGCTCGCCGAACAGGTCGCGCCGCACGTCGACATTCTCGAAATCGGTACCCCGTGCCTCAAGCACAACGGCATCGTCCTGTTGCGCGAACTGCGACGCCGCTTTCCCGGCAACCGCATCCTCGTCGATCTGAAGACGATGGATGCCGGTGAATACGAAGTGACGCCGTTCTACGCCGCAGGCGCCGATTACTGCACCGTGCTCGGTGCCGCCGACGACGGCACGATCCGCGGCGCCGTCAACGGCGCGACGCGCTTCGGCAAGCAATGCCAGGTCGATCTGATCAACGTGCAGGACAAACGGGCGCGTGCGGCCGAAATCGCGGCGCTCGGCGCGCACGTCATCGGCGTGCACACGGGGCTCGATCAGCAGGCCGCAGGCCAGACGCCGTTTGCCGATCTCGCCGCAATCCGCAGCCTCGGCCTCGATCTCGTGATTTCGGTCGCCGGCGGGATCAAGCGCGAGACGGTGGCGCGCGCGCGCGATGCGGGTGCCGGCATCGTCGTCGCCGGCGCCGCGATCTACGCCGCCGCGGATCCCGTGCGCGCGGCGATCGACATCGCCGAAGCGGCGCGCGCGCCGCGTCAGCACGCCGCGTGAGTCCGAACCCCGGCCGGCAGGACGGCCGGGGATCCGCAATCCAGGAGATCGAACATGTCCTACCGGGAAATCCTCGACCGCGTCGACGCGGTGCTGGCAGGCGGTGACGCGACCGACTTGCGCCGCCTGATCACGGCGCTCGACGGCGCGCCCCGCATCTTCATCGGCGGCGCCGGCCGTTCGGCGCTCGCGGCGCGTTTCTTCGCGATGCGCCTGATGCACTGTGGCTACACGGTATTCGTCGTCGGCGAGATCATCACCCCGTCGGTCACTGCGGGCGATCTGCTGCTCGTACTCTCCGGCTCCGGCGCGACGGAGACACTGCTGCCGATCGCGCGCAAGGCACGCGCCGCCGGCGCCCGTGTCGCCCTGGTGACCGCGAAGCCCGCCTCCGCGCTCGGCGAACTCGCCGACGACGTCGTCGCCCTCGGCGCGGACGGCAGCGCGCAATCGCGGCCAGGCCTGCCCTTGGGCACGGTGTTCGAATTGTCCGCGCTGGTGTTCCTCGAAGCGGCGATCTACGACATCGTCGCCGCGAAGGGGCTGCGCGAAGAAGATCTGCGTGCACGCCACGCGAATCTGGAATGAGGGCGCCAACGCACGCACAAGGAACTCTTCGCGGGATTCGGGTGGGGACAGGGACATCCGATCCGTGACGGCGCGACAGTGTCCTGATCGTCGTCGACTTCGTTCCGTGCGTCGGATGGCGGGCTTCCTGCGTCAGCCCAGCCCGCGACAAAAAAAGCAGGCCGCGAGAGCGGCCTGAACCCTTTCTCTGACGAGAACGGGGAGCTTTCGATGAACGGAACGACGGCAGCGCCGTCGTTCCGCGGAGGCGGCCTCAGCGACCTTCGGTGAGATAGTTGACGTCGAGGACTTTCTTCACGTCCTTCAGCGTCGTATCCGGGTAGCTGTTGCCGCGGCAGGGCACGAGCGTGCCACGACCGTTCTGGATGTCGATCACGTTGATGCTCTGGAACGCACTCATGCGCGTACCCAGCGGCGTCGACTGCGCCTTGAACTTGGCACCGCCCTGCTGGTACTGCGGGTCTTCGGTCCAGACCTTGGATAACTGCCACAGCTTCCAGAGCTGGCCCGCCTTGTCGAAGGCGTTGGCGTAGTAGCATTCGCCCGACTGACGATCGATGTAGAGGAATTTCTGGCTGTACGGATGGCTGTCGCGCTTCGGCGTCATCTTCACGACGTCGGTCGTGCGCACCGCCCAGTCATCGAGCGGAATCAGGCCGTTCGGGCCATAGAACACGGTATCGGCGTTACGCGAACGCGCGACGGCGAGGATGTCTTTCACGCCTACGTATTCCCAATCGTGCTCGAGCGGACGTCCGGCGAAGCAGTAGAAATCCTCGAGCGTGTGATCGGTGCCGAGCAGCGAGTCGGACTTCACTTCGACCGAGATACGACGCACGCGACGCAGGCTCGGAATATAGGCCCAGGAGTCGTCAGCCTTGCGCGGATCTTCATAGCGCAGAATCAGGAACGCGGTGCCCGAGATGTCGAACGGGGAAGTGAAGCCCGTGTATTCGCGGAACTCCGTGCCTTTCGCGAACGCGTCGTCGATGCGGTAGCCGGTGTCGGCGAGATCGGCGCGGTGGCTGAAGTAGGTGCGCTGATACGGGCCGGTCAGCACGCGTTCGAACGTGCCGCCACCCTGGTAGAACTCCTTGTACTTCGCATCGCCCATCACTTCGTGATTGTCGTGCGAACCGCCCTTGCGCACCCACACCCAGTGGATTTCCTCGATGCGCAGGCCATCGTTCTGCCAGCGGTAGGAGAAGTTCCAGATCAGTCGCGACCCGTCTTCCTTGCTGCCCGGCTGGAACGTTGCAGGGTCGAACGGCAGACCGGCGGTGTGATTCTCGATGGCGCCGTCGGCGGCAAGCGTCACGGCCGACTGGAACTGGGCGGTGGCCTTCGTGTAGACCTCCGGCGGCGACAGATCACCGGCATCCTTGATGCGCATTTCCATGCTGTCGAAGATGACTTCGGGCTGGTACTCGACGGGAATGAACGGCCGGATGAGATCGGCCTTGTCGACCTTGATGACGTCGCCGTCGATGAACTGCGGCTTTGCCGCCTGGTTGTCCTTCAGCCACGCCAGGTGTTCTTCCGGCGTCACGGCACCGGCCGCCAGCGGCTGCGCGGCGACCGCCGTCAGCAGCAGGCCGTTGATAAGAGAGCGATTGATCATTTGCTTCCCCTGGGAAAGTTAGTAGCAGGCCCTGGAGGCCCCCTTGTATTTCGTCATGTGAGGCGACAGTCGCGCTTTCCGGCTCCAAACCGGGCGTGTATGTATACAGTATTCCGCCGACGCTCTGCCGACTGCGTGGCGGCATTCTATTAACTTGATGATTATGATCAACAAATACAAAAAGCCGATAGGTCTATTCTGATAATTCGGTATACAATTTGTGCCGCTTTGCAACACAAACCTGTGCCATCCAGAGCCGGCTGTTGCGTTGCGATACAGATCCGCGCCAGCGACACATCCGGTTGACCACGAAGGCGGACCCGCGGGCCCCGGCATCACGTCGCGCTCCATGTCGTCTATCCACCGGCGCGGCAAAGGTTCAGCATGCGCGAGCAATCCCGGATCGCCCGTGCGAGGACCTGCCGATGGTCGACACCGCGCCCGTCACCGAACTCGACTTGTCCGAGGCCGAGATGGCCGCCCATGTCGCGCGCTTTCGCGACATTCCGAGCACGGCACAGGCCTTCATCGATACCCGGCTGCCCGGGCACGAGCGCGAAATCTTCACCATCATCGGCGGCGGTGTGCTGGAGGATCCCGACATCCGCCCACCGCTGCCGCCCCAGGATTTCCACGTCGCAATCATCCGCGCCGATCCCGGCAAGGGCGCCGCCCTGCATTCGCATCTGACGCAGGAAGTGTTCATGCCACTGTCCGGACGCTGGGCCGTGTTCTGGGGTCCACGCGGGGAACGTGAGGTGATCCTCGAGCAGTACGACACGATTTCGGTACCCGTCCATCTGCTGCGCGGGTTCCGCAATGCCGGCGCCGAGAGCGCGCTGCTGCTCGCGATAGTCGGCGGTCACGATCCCGGCAAGGTCGGCTGGCCGCCGGAGATGAAGGCACGCGTACGCGGCGTCGGCTACGAACTCACCGACGAGGGTCTTCTGCGCGAGATCCCGCGGATGCCGACATGAGCCGCTTTGCCGCCTTGCGTGAACACGCCGCGCTGTCGCGCGACGAAATCGCGCGCTATCGGGAACGCGGACAGCTCACGCCGCAATGGCGGCTTCCAACGCTCAAGCTGTCGCGCATGCAGGACGCGCTCGAACGGCTGCTCGCGGCCCGTGCGGAGCAGCGGCCGGACTTCATCTCGCTGCCGCACGTGCCATGGAACGGGCCGGGCGGATTCGAACTCGCACGTGAATTTTTCGATTTCGTCACCGATCCCGATCTGCTCGATCTTGTCGCCGCCCTCATCGGCCCCGACATCGTGCTGTGGGCTTCATCGGTGTTCTGCAAGCCGGCCGGTGACGGCCTCGAGGTGCCGTGGCATCAGGACGGCCAGTACTGGCCGATACGGCCGCGCGCGACCGTGACGGTCTGGATCGCGCTCGACGACGTCTCGCGCGCGAATGGCTGCATGTGCGTGATCCCGGGCTCACATCGCCTGGGCGAGTTCAGTCATGTCCTGAGCGAGCGTGAAGATCTCGTCCTCAACAACGTGCTGGACGATCCCCGGCTCGATTTGACACAAGCCTGCGACGTGGAACTCGAAGCAGGTCAGCTTTCGCTGCACGACGCGAATCTCGTGCACGGCTCGCCACCGAACCGCTCGACGCGCCGCCGCGCCGGCTTCGCGATTCGCTACATGCCTTCGACGTCGCACTATGACCGCAGCCTCGTGATGGGCGGCGCCTCGAACACGACACCGGTCGAGTTCGCGCAGCGGCCGATCTGGCTTGTGCGCGGCGTCGATCGCTGCGGGCGCAACGATTTCGATCTCGGCCATACACACTGGTGATGACATGCTCGTCCGTTTTCACAGCCCCGCCGATGCCGACATCATCATGTTCGGCGCAGTGGCGAAGGAACTGCTCACCCTGATGGGATTCTCGGGACGCATCCCGAGCGCGGTGCAGGCCGAGGATTTGCCGGCCGTGCGTACGAAGCTGCTCGCCGGGCTTGCGTCCGCGCCGCCGCCACCGGTCGAAGACGACAGCGAAGAAGGCCGCGAACGCGCGCGCAATTTCGTGCCGCTGAAGACGCGCGCGCAACCGTTGATCAGGATGATCGACGCCGCCATTCGCAAGGACGCCCATGTGATGTGGGAAGAGACCCGCTGACCGGAGGTCGCGATGGGAGACGTGATCCAGTTCCGCAAGAAGAAGCCCGGCGAGAAGTCGCGCGGCAAATCGCTGTGTCGTGAAGGCTTCCATAAATGGGCCGTCTGGCAGCGCAAGCCGTTCGACGTCAAACAGGGCAAGCTCGTCACGATCTACAAGTGCGCCCGCTGCGGCGAGACGCGCAGCGAGGCGACTTAGCCGCCTCGTAGCGGTGCGCGAGCGTAAGCGGTATCCGGGGGAGTCGCCGCCAGCCGATGTGCCGTTTCGGATACCGTTACGCTCATTCCGGGCGACGGGAACGGATGTCGCACCGTCGCGCCACTTCGTAGCTGACGAGCGCGAGTCCGCCGACGGCGGCGAGTGTCCAGGTGGAGAAAGCGTGCGACGCGCCGCTCGCGAGCATCAGCGAGAACACGAAGGGCGCGCCGGCCTTCGCGAAGAACGACGGCAGCGCGAGCCGCCCGAGCAGCGCGCCGTAATGCTCACGGCCGAAGAGTTCGGCCGGCACCGTGCCACGCACGATGGTCAGCGTGCCGTTGCTGGCGCCGTAACAGGCGGCAAACAGAAACGCCTGCGTGCGGTTGCCGTCGATACCGGTCAACAACCACAACGCCACGGCCATCAGCACGAACGACACGGTACCGACACTGACCGCACGCACGCGTGGCGCGACGCCGTATTCAACGATCCGGGCCGCCACCTGCATCGGGCCGAACAACATGCCGACGAGGATCGCGTCCCGCTCATCGAGGCCGGCCGCACCGAGCAGGGCCACGAGATGGGCCGAGAGCACGGCGAACGCGAAAGACACGAGTGCAAAGGCGCACGCGAGCCACCAGAACGCAGGCCCCTGCCGCGGCAAGGGCAGCGCGCGCCGGCGGCGCGCCGGGACCGCGCCATCCACCTGCGGGAGCGCGTAGCGATACAACGGGAGACTGACGCCGAGTTGCAGACCCGCGAACACCGCGCAGGCGGTGCGCCAGTCCCAGGTCGATTCGAGCCAGTGCGACAGCGGCCAGAACACGGTGCTCGCAAAGCCGCCAATCAGCGTCAGCGCCGTCACGGCCCGGCGCAGACGCAACCCGGGCGCGAGCTGGTTCAACGCCGCCATTGCCGCATCGTAGAGCCCGCAACCCATGGCGAGACCGGCCAGCGCCCAGCCGGCGAAATAGGCCGTGCGCGACTCGGCGCTCGCCAGCGTCGTGAACGCCGCTGCCCCGAGCAGCGCCGCCAACGACAGGACGTCGCGACCGCCGAAGCGATCGATACGACGTCCGACGACAGGTGCGACGAGGCCGGAGAGCAGCAGCGCGAGGGTAAATCCGCCGTAGACGACCGTCGGCGGCAAGCCGAGGCTCGCGCCCATCGGCTGCGCCAACACCGCGATCGAGTAATACAGTGATCCCCAGGCGATGACCTGGGCGAGGCCCAGCGCCGGAATGTAGCGCGACAACGGCAAGCCGGATGTGGCAGGCGGAGGATGCACGTCGGGATCTCCGGTG
>JADZCB010000326.1 GCA_020851775.1 Gammaproteobacteria bacterium | reverse complement strand
GTGCGCGCCGGCACGGTGTTCGCATCGTCGGCGCCTGCGGCGGCCGCGGCACCTGCGGCAGCTGCATCGTGGAAGTGACGTCCGGCGAGGTCGAACCCATCGGTGCGGAACTGGAACGGGAAGACGGGAGTAACGGCCGCATCACGACGAAGCGCTGGATCCGTGCGTGCCTCGTGAAGCCGCGAGGC
This sequence comes from Gammaproteobacteria bacterium, assembly GCA_020851775.1. GTDB lineage: Bacteria > Pseudomonadota > Gammaproteobacteria. Next base: position 9,586 of record JADZCB010000326.1, on the reverse strand, counting down.
GACCTGGTCATCGAGATCGCACCCCGATCGCTCGCACCGATTGCCCGGGTCGAAGACGACACCGGAGCGCAAGACGAGCGACTCGATCTCGACCCGATGGTCACGTGTCACGACGTCGCCATCGACGAGCCATCGCTCGACGATCCGGCCAGCGACGCCGATCGTGTGAGGCGTGCGCTCGCACGCCCACAGGCCAGCTTCGATCTCACCGTGTTGCGCCGGCTTCCGGGTTTCCTGCGCGCGGCCGGTGCAAGAGTGCAGACACGGCTGCGTGCCGACGAGGTGATCGACATCACGACGCACGGCCGCCGCGCATTCGGGTTGGCGATCGATCTCGGGACGACGAACGCAGCGGGCTTCCTGCTGGATATCGACACCGGAATTCGCATCGCGGGCCTGGGCGTCGAGAACCCCCAGACGGCCTGGGGCGCCGACGTGGTCAGCCGCCTGAACCACGCCACGGGCAGTGAAGCCAGGGCCACCGAACTGCGCGATGCCGCGCTCGTTGCGATCAACGCACTGGCACACGACCTCACGCACGCAGTCGGTGCTTCGACCACGGACATCGTCGACGTCGTGATCGCGGGCAACACGGCCATGCACCACCTGCTGCTCGGGCTGCCGGTGCGCCAGCTCGGACGTGCACCGTTCGTCGCAGCGACTCGCGACGGGATCGATGCGAAGGCACGCGAACTCGACATCGCCGTTTCGACCGGCGCGTGGGTGCACTGCCTGCCGAACGTCGGCGGCTTCATCGGCGGCGACCACGTCGCCGCGCTGCTGGCGACCCAGTCACTCTGGCACCCGACACGCACGAGCGTCGTCATGGACGTCGGGACGAACACCGAGATCTCGCTGATCCACGATGGCGTGATCCGCAGCGCATCGAGCCCGTCCGGTCCCGCGCTCGAAGGCGGCCACATCGAATGCGGAATGCGCGCCGCAGGCGGCGCGATCGAGTCGGTCCGTGTCGACGGTGACGGCCGTCTGGTCGTTCGCACGATCGGCGGCGAACCTGCAGTCGGACTGTGCGGTTCGGGGGTCATCGATGCCCTGGCCTCCTTGCACCGAAGTGGCGCCCTCGACGCAGGCGGGCGGCTGGCAGGCGACCACGCCGCCATCGTGCTCCACAACGGACAACGCGCAGCGCAACTGGCGCCCGGGGTCACCTTTACCCAGTCCGACGTGCGCGCCGTGCAACTGGCCAAGGCCGCCATCCGCACTGCGCTCGACCTGCTGCTCGACGAAGCGCAGGTCGAGGCCGGCGCGATCGACGCATTCGTGATTGCGGGCTCGTTCGGTGCATACATCGATGTCGGCAGCGCGATCGCGATTGGCCTGCTGCCCGACATTCCGATCGCGCGCTTTCGGCAGGTCGGCAACGCTGCAGGACTCGGAGTGCGGATGGCACTCGTGTCGCGCATTGCCCGTCAGCGGGCTGCCGACCTGGCCCACCGGTGCGTACCGCTCGAGTTGAGTACGCGGCGGAATTTCCAGAAGCGTTTCATCCGGAACATCGGTCTGCCGTCCGCACTTCCATTTCCGATGGAGACAACTCGTTCATGAGCACACGCTTCGACATCGAGGTGATCGGGGAACGCATCAATCCCGGGTTCAAGAGCACCCAGGCCCTGTTCGACACCTCGGACATCGCCGGCATCCAGGCACTCGCGGTCCGGCAGGCCGAAGCGGGTGCGAGTTGCCTGAACGTCAATGTGGGCGCGCGCGCGATGACCGACCACGCATTCCTGACCGACGTCATCCGCGCGATCCAGGAGGTCGTTTCGCTGCCGCTGTCGTTCGACGTTCCCGACGTCGCAACGCACGAACGCTGTCTGGAGATCTACGACCCGCGCAAGGCGGGCGGCGTACGATCGATCCTGAACTCGATCACCGAACACCGCTGGGACGCGATGCGGCTGTATCGCGACTGCCCGTTTCGCGTCATCGTCATGGCCTCCGAACGCGTCGAAGACGGCCTCGCGAGGAACAACAAGACCGCGGCCGACATCGCCTCCACGGCGAAGCGTGCTGCGCTGCGGCTGCGCGACGCATACGGCGTGCCGCTCGACGAGATCTTCATCGACCTCTCCGTATCGGCGGTGGTCGCGGACACCGAAGGCCTCAGCCGCGCAACGCTCGACGCGGTGCGGCTGATCGGGAGCGACCCGGAACTGAAGGGCCTGCACCTGATGGGTGGACTGTCGAACATCGGCCAGCAACTGCCGGCAAAGGCTGCTGACGGCTCGGACCTGAAGCATCAACTCGAAAACGCCTTCCTCACGCTCGCCGTCCCGCACGGGTTCGACACGGTGCTCGGTACGCCGTGGCGCAGCTACGAGTGGCTGCCTGAGGGCAACTACGTCCTCGAGGCCTATCGCTTCTTCCTCGGGCAGACCGGCAGTCACGCGTTGCGCGCGGTGCGCAGGTTCTACCGGAGCTGACTGCGATGGGTCCGGTTGCGGATTCGCGCTGCGCGATCGTCGTCGACGTGGCACCGGGTGACCACGGCAGCGAGTTGCATGCGAGCGGCTGGCCCGTCGAACGCGGTGCGTTCCCGCTGCCAGGCCTCGTCGACGCGCACGTGCACCGGTTCCTCGATGGCGCGCCCGAGGAAGCCACGGTGCGTACGGAGCACCTGAAGCGCCCGGTCGAAGAACCGATGAATGCCGCCCGTTCGAGCGCGAGCCAGGCACTCCAATCCGGGGGCACCCTCGTGCGTGATGCCGGCGACCGGCACGGCATCAACCACCGGGTGCGAGCCGAAGCCGACCTGCCCGGCAGCAGCCTCGCACGCGTTCGCTCGGCCGGCCTCGGCATGCAGCGCGCGAAGCGTTACCGCGCGTTCATGGCTGCCGACGTCGGCGATTCGGCCGACATTGTCGAACACGTACGCGAACTCGACACGCTGCGCCGTCCACGGCGTGTCTGGCCACCTCGCACCTGACGATCATGCGCGCCGTCCGGCACTGGGCGGTGCAGCACGCGCGCGTGGGGCACCGCAACGAACAGACACCTGCGTACGCCATCCGGAGCGCATTTCCGGACCGTGCCGCCGTCATGCCGCCGCGCGCGGGTCACCATGCTCACGAACGCGCATCCGGTCGAGCGTCGCGGCGCGTCGGGATTCGACCCGATCGCGGCCAGGCCGGTACAGTGCACCTGGCCAGCACCTGGCTTGATTCAGATCAAATTCACGGCTATTCGGGCGGCGGATGCTGCCCGGTGCCAGTCTTGAAGCAGTTTTGTCCGAATTCAATCTCGAACGCCAGCGGGGACGACGGCATGAACGATATGAGCCCACAGGAACGGCAACTGGTCGAACACCTGTCGGACATGAACGAGGACGATGCGCTGGCACTGGCACGGCGTATGCTGCTCGACGAAGGTGCCGATCCGTTGCGCGTCCTCGCACTGTGCCGCAACGCGATGGACATCGTCGGAAAGCGCTTCGAGCAGGGCGAGTATTTCCTGCCGGAACTCGTGCTGGCCGGCGAGATGCTCGAAACCATCGGCGCGATCGCCAGGCCGCTCATCGTGCACGCACCGGGCGAGGCTCCGGCGAAACTCGGCAAAGTGCTGATCGGCACCGTGCACGGTGACCTGCACGACATCGGCAAGAACATCGTGAGCTTCATGCTCGACATCAATGGTTTCGAAGTGCGCGACATCGGCATCGACGTGCCGGCGCAGACGTTCATCGACGAGATCAGGGCGTTCAGACCCGATGTCGTCGGGCTGTCCGGATTTCTGACGCTGGCGTTCGACTCGATGAAGGAGACGATCAACGCATTCGATGCGGCCGGCCTGCGCGGCGACTTCAAGGTGGTCATCGGCGGCGGGCAGATCGACGAGACGGTGCGCGCGTATACCGGGGCCGATGCGTTCGGCACCAATGCGGTCGACGCCGTGAACCTGTGCAGGCAATGGATGGGGTGACCACATGCAATCCGATACCGCAGCGCCCGAAGCAGCCGCCGGCACCGACGCGAACCGCATCGCCCACGACGCGCGCTGGCAGCGCATTCTCGATTGCGTCGCGCTGAAGCAGCCCGACCGGATGCCGGTCGTGCTGTACGCGACGTTCTGGCTGTGCAAGTACGGCAACATCAGTCATCGCCAGTTGATGTACGACTACGAGAAGACGGCCGAAGTCGCCGAGCGTGCCATTCTCGAACTCGATCCGGACGCCTACAACCCGATGGTGCTGCAGACCACCTTCGGGCCGAGTGCGCAGAAGCTGGGTTTCAAGCAGTTGCAGTGGCCAGGTCACGGCGTGGGCGACAACCAGCCGTTCCAGTATCTCGATCGCGAGTACATGAGGGCCGACGAGTACGACGATTTCATCGACGACCCGACCGGGTTCTATCTGCACACGTATCTGCCGCGCGTCGCGTCGGCATTCGAGGGTTTCGAACGGTTGCCGGTATTTCCCGGGATGTATTACACGCGGCTGATCTCCGGCATGCGCGCTTTCGCGCGCCCCGGTGTGCGCGCGGCGCTGCAGCGACTGATGGATGCTGCCGACGAGATCGACCTCTACGTCAAGCATCATCAGGCTTTCACCAGCCGGATGACCGCGTTGGGCTATCCCTGCACCAACGGAGCGGTCGCCGGCGCGCCGTACGACGTCGTCGCCGACTACTTCCGCGGCGCGCGCGGAATGATGACCGACATCTACCGCAACCGCGACAAGCTGCTCGAAATGCTGGAGAAGGTCACCAGATTCCTGCTCAAGCAGTTCATTCCGATGGCCCGGGCATCGGGGAATCCGATAGTTTTCATCCCGATTCACTGGGCACCCGACGCATTCATGTCGGACAAGCAGTTCCGCGAGTTGTGGTGGCCTTCGTTCAGGAAGCTCCTGATCGGGCTGATCGACGCCGACCTGATTCCGATGCCGTTGTGGGAAGCTGACTGCACCAAGCGGCTCGAAGTGATTCGCGACGTTCCTCCCGGCAAGTGCATCTACTGGTTCGAACGCACAGACATGGTGCGCGCATTCGAGGTGCTCGGCGATGTCGTGGCACTGCGCGGCAACCTGTCGCCTTCGCTGCTGACCACCGGCACGCCACAGGACGTGGACAAGGCGGTTCGCCATCTGACCGACAACGTGTTTCACAAGGGTGGCAGGCTGATCCTCGACGCCGCTTTCGGACTCCCCGACGAGACGCCCGTCGAGAACGTTCGCGCGATGTTCGACGCCGCGCGCAGGTACGGCTGACGCCGGGGACCTCTCCCGCTACGCCTGGATCAGGCCACCAGCTCCTTCAACGCGCGCGCCGTGTAGACCTGGACCATGCGCTTGCGCCAGACGTGGCTGGAATCCGTGTTCGGCAGCGGCGTGGCGCGTTTCGCGGCGTGCGCCTGCAGCGCGGCCACGGCCACGGCATCGTCGATCTGCTTGCCACCGAGGAACTTCTGGGCGTCGAGCGCCTGCGGTGCCGAGCCGACCGCGCCCAGCACGACGCTGATGCGCTCGACGATCCGGTCGGCACCGAACTTCACTGCGGCACCCACGTTCAGAAGCGGAAAGTCGAACGTGCCGCGCCTGCGCAACTTCAGGAACGCGCTGCGATCCCACTTCCCGACAGGCGGCAGCAACACCTCGGTCAGCACTTCGCCGGGCTGAAGCGTCAGGTAGTCGATGCCGTCGTCGCGGTACATGGCCACGACCGGGACGGTGCGTTCGTCGCCGTGCCGCACCAGCCGCAGTTCGGCGCCGAGCGCCGCGAGCACCGGGGCCGTATCGGAGGAAGAGATCGCCCAGCAGCGTTTGCTGCCGAGCACGATGTGGCACTTGACGCCCGTACTCTTCATGCACGAACCGCCGGCATCGCGCCATTCCTCGAGCTGGTTGTACACCGTGCAGCGCGTATCGAGAAGCAGGTTGCCCCCAAGCGTGCCCTGGTTGCGCAGTTGCGGCGTACCGATCGACGCCGCGGCCTTTGCCAGGGCCGGCCAGCTTGCCCGTATTGCCGGATGAGCCGCGACGGCGTCGAGACTGGTCAACGCGCCAATCACGAGGCGGCCATCAGCCTCGCGCACGCCGCGCATCGCCTCGACCTTGTGCAGGGAGACGACCAGTTCCGGAAGGTACTGGCGGCGCTTGAGACTGGGAATCAGGTCGGTGCCGCCGGCCAGCAGCATCGCCTTTCCGCCGCGCTCGTGCATCAACCGCGTTGCCTCACCCACGGTCGCCGGTGCGGCGTATTCGAACTCGGGCAGTCGCAACATCAGTTCATCCGCCCCTCGTTGCCGTTCTCCCATTCCGCCGGGCGCGGTGCGCGTACGGCCCTGGCGGTCGTCGCGTGTTCCGGGAATGCCGTCGGACCGATGCGCCCGCCACGGCCATCTGCCTTCCGCTCCATCGCGAACAGCACCTTGTCCGGCGTGCACGGCACCTCGTCGATACGTACGCCGACCGCGTCGTACACCGCGTTCAGCAGCGCCGGAATCGCCGGCAGCAGCGGGCCCTGACCCACTTCCTTCGCGCCGAACGGACCTTCCGGGTCGTGCGTGCAGATCAGATGCGTCTCGATCTCCGGCATCTCGTTCACGGTGATGGTCTTGTAATCGAGCATCGACGGTGCCTCGAGCCGGCTCTTGCGATAGTCCATCTCCTCGAACAGCGCCTCGGACAGACCCATGTAGATGCCGCCTTCGACCTGCCCGATCACCAGCGTCTGGTTGATCGGAAAGCCGATGTCGTGCGCGCACCAGACCTTCTCGACGTCGATCATGCCGGTCTCCGGGTCGACGTCGACCTGGACTGCGAGCGCCGTGTACGAGTACGCCGGCGAGGGACCAACGGCACCGCCCTTGTACGGGCCGTCGAGATCCGGCGGGGTGTAATTGCCCGTGCTGGACAACGCGCCCAGCTTCGATTCGGCCAGCGCACAGGCATCTTCCCAGGCCATGGACTGCCCGGGGTTGACCGCATTGAACACCTTGTGCTCGCGGAACTCCGTGCAATCCGCCGGAATCCCGAAGGTCGCCGCCACGACGGCGGCGATCTGATCGCGCATCCGTCGTGCGGCCTCCAGCGCGGCGTTCCCGCTCATGAACGTGACCCGACTCGAATACGATCCGAGGTCGATCGGCGTGGTCGCGGTGTCGCCGTTGATGACCATGACGTCGCTCGCGTGCAGGCCCAGCACCTCGGCGACGATGCTGGCGTGCACCGTCATCGATCCCTGGCCGATGTCCGTCGAACCGGTCAGGCACTGCACCTCGCCGAAACGGCCGACCTTGACGACGACTTCCGAATGCGGACCATTGCTCGGGTACTGCGTCGTCCCGGCGCCGGACAGGTACGCACTGATCGCGAAGCCGATGCCCTTGCCGTGGGGCAGCCTGCCCCACTTGTCGTTGAAACCCGACACCTCGACGACTTTCTCGATGCACTCCTTCAGACCGCAGCTCGTGACGCGAAAGTGATTGATCGTCTTCGAATACGGCTCGATCGCGTTGACGAGACGCAGTTGCGCGGGATCGATGCCGAGATCGACCGCAGCCTTGTCCATCTGCACCTCGATCATCGCGCGCGGTTGTGGCGCGCCGTGGCCGCGCTTCGGCCCGCACACCGGCTTGTTGGTGGTCAACCGCGTGCCTTCGAACTTGTAGTACGGGATCCTGTAGCTGCACGGCTGCAGCGCCCCGGTGTAGTACGTCGTGGCGACGCCGAGACTGCCGTAGGCGCCGCCGTCGAGGAACGACCGGAAATGCATGCCGGTGATCCTGCCATTGCGCCTGAAGCCGATCTTCGACCACATCAGCACTGGATGCCGTCCGCGGTGCGTGTAGAACACCTCTTCGCGGTTCAACGTGAACTTGACCGGCCGGCCGGTGCGCAGCGCCATCCTGCACGCGGCGAACTCGTGCGAGAACGTGTCGCACTTGCCCCCGAAGCCGCCGCCAGCCGGCGTCGCGACGACGCGCACCCGGCTGCCCGGAAGCTGCAGTGCCTTGGCGATCAGGCGATGGCCGTAGTGCGGGTTCTGCGTCGAGGAGTACAGCGTGACCCTGTCGATGCCCTCCGGAACACCGGTGCACGAGTGTTCCTCGATCGGCATGTGCGTGTTGCCCTGATAGAAGAACACGTCTTCGCGGAAGTACTCGGCCTCCGCGAAGCCCTGTGCCACGTCGCCGAACTCGAGCGAGACGGCCTTGTGGATGTTACCGAACCGATGCTCCGTGTGGATCGGCTCGCCGCGCTGCTCGAGCGCCTCCTCCAGCGTCATGTAGGCGTCGAGTTCTTCGTAGTCGACGACGACCGCGCGGCAGGCGGCGTCGGCGGTCGCCTCGTCGATCGCGGCAATCGCAACGACCGGTTCGCCGACGTAAGTCACCTTGTCGAACGCGAGCACGTACTCGTCCTCGGAGATCGGCAGCGGTCCGAACGGGATCGGGAAATCCCTGCCGGTCAGAACGCAGTGGACACCGGGCATCGCCGCGGCCCTGGAGACGTCGATCTTCCTGATTCGCGCGTGCGCATGCGGGCTGCGCAGGAAACGCCCGTAGAGCATGTTCGGAAACGACAGGTCGTCGGCAAAGCGCGTGCGTCCGGTGACCTTCTCCAGACCGTCGACCCTGGTCTCGGTGCCGCCGATGACGGCGAATCCGGTCTTCGGCGCCATCAGCCGCGCGCCTCCAGGGCAACTGCACGCACCGCCGTGGCGGTCGTGTCGATCGAGCGGTCGATCGCCTGGTCGGCCTTTCGTTGCCGGGCGAAGTTCTCGATGGCCTCGACGATCTTGTGGTAACCGGTGCAGCGGCACAGGTTGCCGGCGATGGCGGCCTTGATGTCCTCGCGGGTCGGTTCCGGATTGCTGTCGAGCAACGCCTTCGCACTCATCACGAAGCCGGGCGTGCAGTAACCACACTGCGCCGCTCCCAGACGTGCCCATTCGAGCTGCAGCGGATGCGGGGTGCTCGGGCCGCCGAGCGCTTCGATCGTCGTGATCTCGGCTCCCTCGACCTGTGCCGCAGGCAACAGACAGGACAGCATCGGCTTGCCGTCGACCAGCACGGTGCAGGCACCGCATTCGCCAAGTTCGCAGCCGTGCTTGGTACCGGTGAGGTTCAAGTCCTCGCGCAACACCTCCAGCAGCGTCCTGCTCGGGGACACGAGGACGGGCTTCTCTTCGCCGTTGACGCGCAACGCCAGTGCCATCTGCTTCATGGGGCCAGCACCTCTTCGCGCCCGGGTACGAGGACCGGGGCGCCTGCTGTGATCACTCGGGTGACAGACGGGATTGCATCCCCTTGGGACATCGTCATGCCGCGTCGCAGTCTAACCATGCGAAGCCCGGCTGTCGACATCAAGGCGACGGCTGCAGTCCCACCACGACGGCGCGCGCGCGCACACGCGAGAATACGCCCGCGGGCACGTCCACCGGAATCGACTTCACCTGACGCAGCGTGCGCGACTCGAAGATCGCCAGCTGCCCCGCCGGTGTTCCCATGCTGCGATCGCCGCGGTAGCGCGCGCTCACGTAGAAGAAGTCGCCGCGCGCGGTGTACTCCGGGAAGTGCGAGTGGCCGAGCGTGCCCGCCACTTCGAGCGTGCGCACCACTTCGAGCG
>JADZCB010000325.1 GCA_020851775.1 Gammaproteobacteria bacterium | reverse complement strand
GTGGCAGTGCCCCCCACCGTGAGTCCGTCGATGCGCAAGGTCGGTTGACCGACGCCGACCGGGACCGACTGGCCCTGCTTGCCGCAGGTGCCGATCCCGTTGTCGAGTGCGAGATCGTTGCCGATCATCGTCACACGCGTCAGCACGTCCGGGCCGTTGCCGACGAGTGTCGCGCCCTTGACCGGCGCGCCGATGCGCCCGTTCTCGATCAGATAGGCCTCGTTCGCGCTGAACACGAACTTGCCGTTCGTGATGTCGACCTGGCCGCCACCGAAGCTCACGGCATAGAGACCCTTCGCGACGGACGCGATGATCTCGCGCGGGTCGCGGTCACCGGCGCGCATGTAGGTATTCGTCATTCGCGGCATCGGACGGTGGGCATAAGACTGGCGACGGCCGTTGCCGGTCGGCGACATGCCCATCAGTCGCGCGTTCTGCTTGTCCTGCAGATAGCCGCGCAACAGACCATCCTCGATCAACACCGTGCAGCCGCCCGGCGTACCCTCGTCGTCGACCGCGAGCGATCCGCGACGCAGCGCCGGCGTTGCGTCGTCGACGACGGTACAGCCCGGCGCCGCGACGCGTTCGCCGATTCTGCCCGCGAACGCGGACGTTCCCTTGCGGTTGAAGTCCCCTTCGAGGCCGTGGCCGATCGCCTCGTGCAGCAGGATCCCGGGCCAGCCCGGGCCGAGTACGACCACCATTTCGCCGGCCGGCGCCGGGCACGCCTCCAGGCTCACGAGCGCCTGGCGCAAGGCCTCGTCTGCGATCGCCTCGGCGCGTCCGTCGAGGAGGAAGCGGTCATAGCCATGACGCCCGCCTCCGCCGTACGACGCCGATTCGCGCCGGCCATGCTGCTCGACGATGACGGTCACGTTGAGTCGCACCAGCGGTCGGACGTCGGCCGCCAGCGTGCCATCGCTCGCCGCGACGAGGATCTGGCTGTAGCGCCCGACGAGACTGACCATCACCTGCTTGACCCTTGCATCGGCGCGGCGCACGCGCGCATCGAGGCTCTTCAGCAGTTCGAGCTTGCGACCTGGTGCCATCGCCGCCAGCGGGTCGAGCGCGGCATAGCGTGCCGGCAGGTGTGTCGGCGCCGCGAGACGCACGTCGCGCGTCTGACCCTGGCGGGCGATGGCGCGCGCGGCGGCAGCGGCGTCCTCGAGAGCCGGCGGCGAGAAATCGTCGGAGTACGCAAAGCCCGTTTTCTCACCGGCGACGGCCCGCACGCCGACGCCCTGATCGATGCCGTGCGAACCTTCCTTGACGATGCCGTCCTCGAGGCTCCAGGACTCGCCGCGTGAGCGTTCGAAATAGAGATCGGCGTAGTCGATCCTGGGCCCGGTCAGATCATGCAGCAGACGCTCGAGCGCCGGCAGGTCGAGACCGGCCGGCGTCAACAACTGTTCGCGGGTGGCGGCGAGGCTCGCACCGGGCGTGCAGGAGGCGAGGTCGGAGGCGCTGTCGTGCATGGCTGACATGGCTCGAAAACGGCATCTGAGCAGGGGTGCGAACGCGTGGTCCGCGGTTTGACAGTGGCACGACGCCCCGGTAGTTTTCGCTCCCGCGCCACCGCGCCATCCCCACCTTGGAAGTGTAACCACCTTGGCCAAAGAATTCCCGCGTATTCAGCGCCTTCCGCCCTACGTCTTCAACCAGGTCGGCGAACTGAAAATGGCCGCCCGGCGGCGCGGCGAAGACATCATCGACCTCAGCATGGGCAATCCCGATCAGCCGACGCCGCAGCACATCGTCGACAAGCTGGTCGAAGTCGCGCAACGCGGCGACACGCACCGCTACTCGGTGTCGAAGGGCATCCCGCGGCTGCGCCGCGCAATCTGCAACTGGTACCGGACGCGCTTCGGGGTCTCGTTCGATCCCGACTCGGAAGCGATCGTCACGCTCGGCTCGAAGGAAGGGCTCGCGCATCTCGCGCTGGCGACCGTCGATCACGGCGATGTCGTACTGGTGCCGAACCCGTCGTATCCGATCCATCCCTACGGGTTCGTGATTGCGGGCGCCGACATCCGCCACGTGCCGATCGGGCCTGGGGTCGATTTCTTCACCGAGCTGACGAGCGCGATCCGCAACACCTGGCCAAAGCCGAAGATGTTGCTGCTGAATTTCCCGAGCAACCCGACCACGCAGTGCGTGGAGCTCGAATTCTTCCGGCACGTCGTCGACATCGCGCGCGAACACAACATCTACGTGATCCACGATCTCGCCTATGCCGATCTCGTGTTCGACGGCTACAGGGCGCCTTCGATCATGGAAGTGCCGGGTGCGAAGGACATCGCGGTCGAATTCTTCACGCTGTCGAAGAGCTACAACATGCCGGGCTGGCGCATCGGCTTCATGGTCGGCAATTCCGATCTCGTCTACGCGCTGGGTCGCATGAAGTCGTATCTCGACTATGGCATGTTCACGCCGGTCCAGGTCGCCGCCATCGCTGCGCTCGAAGGCCCGCAGGACTGCGTCGCGCAGATCCGTGACATGTATCAGCAGCGGCGCGACGTGCTGTGCGACGGCCTGAACGCGGCCGGCTGGGAAGTCGAACGCCCGAAGGCGACGATGTTCGTGTGGGCACGCATTCCGGAGCCGCTGCGCAGTCTCGGTTCGCTCGAGTTCTCGAAGAGAATGCTGCTCGAAGCGAAGGTCGCGGTGTCACCGGGCATCGGTTTCGGCGACTACGGTGACGAATACGTCCGCTTCGCGCTGATCGAAAACCCGCACCGCACGCGCCAGGCCGTGCGCGGAATCAAAGACATGCTGCGCAACGCCGACCCGCATTCCGCGCTCGCCGGTGCGGTGGGCTGAGCGATGGCGACACTCCCTCCGGTACGGATCGGGCTGCTCGGGCTCGGTACCGTCGGTGGCGGCACGGTCACCGTTCTCCGTCGCAATGCACTACTGATCGCGGCGCGTGCAGGTCGCACGATCGAGGTCGCGTGCGCGAGCGCGCGCACCCTCGACAAGCCGCGCAGCGTCGATTTGCGCGGCATCACGCTGCATGCCGATCCGCAGGCCGTCGTCGATGATCCGACGATCGACATCGTCGTCGAACTGATCGGAGGAATCGAACCGGCGCGCGGCCTGGTGCTGCGCGCGCTCGCGAACGGCAAGCACGTCGTCACTGCCAACAAGGCGCTGATCGCGCTCCATGGCAACGAGATTTTCGCCGCCGCGCAGGCGCGAGGTCTGATGGTTGCCTTCGAGGCCGCCGTCGCCGGCGGGATCCCGGTCATCAAGGTGATGCGCGAGGGGTTCGCAGGCAACGACATCCAGTGGCTCGCCGGTATCATCAACGGCACCTGCAATTTCATTCTGTCGGCGATGAGCGACGAGGGCGGTGACTTCGACGAAGTGCTCGCCGAAGCGCAGCGGCTCGGCTACGCCGAAGCCGATCCATCTTTCGATGTCGACGGCATCGATGCCGCACACAAGCTGATGATTCTCGCGTCGCTCGGTTTCGGCATACCGCTGCAGTTCGCGAAGGTGCACGTCGAGGGCATCCGCCGGGTCTCGCGCGAGGACGTGGCCTTCGCGGCGCGGCTCGGCTATCGCATCAAGCATCTCGGCATCGCGCGTCGGCAGGCACAGGGCATCGAACTGCGCGTGCACCCGGCGTTCGTGCCCGCGCGTGCGCCGCTCGCGAACGTCAACGGCGTGATGAATGGCGTGATGGTGCGCGGCGACGCCGCGGGGCCGGTGCTGCTGTCGGGCGCAGGAGCCGGTGCCGAACCGACAGCCTCGTCGGTAGTCGCCGATCTGGTCGACGTCGTGCGCGCGCTGACTTCCGATCCCGGCAATCGCGTACCGCATCTCGCCTTCCAGCCCGATACGCTCGAGAACCAGCCGATCCTCGACATCGCCGACACCGAGACGGCCTATTACGTGCGCCTGCACGTTGCCGACGAACCGGGCGTGCTCGCCGACGTCACGCGCATCCTCGCCGATCTCGGGATCAGCATCGAGGCGATCATGCAACTCGACAGTGCGGACGACGCGCCGATGGTGCCGGTCGTCATTCTGACCCACGTCGTGAAGGAGCGCGCGATGAACGCCGCGATTGCTCGCATCGAGGCGCTGCCGGCCGTGCGCGCGCCCCTCAACCGCATCCGCGTGGAGCCGCTCGCATGAGTCATTACCTCGGCTTGATTGAACGTTACCGCGATCGTCTGCCCGTGACGCCGGGCATGCGCATCATTTCACTGGTCGAAGGCGACACGCCGCTCGTCCCGCTCGACAACCTCGCGCGCGCGGCCGGGCACGACGTGAAGATCTACGCGAAATTCGAGGGCCTGAACCCGACCGGCTCCTTCAAGGACCGCGGCATGACGATGGCGGTGACGCAGGCGGTGCACGAAGGCACGCAGGCCGTGATCTGTGCTTCGACCGGCAACACCTCCGCGTCCGCGGCCGCCTATGCGGCGCGCGCCGGCATCCGTTCGTTCGTGCTGATTCCTGACGGCAAGATCGCGCTGGGGAAACTGGCGCAGGCGATGATCCAGGGCGCCGTCGTGATCCAGATCCAGGGCAACTTCGACGATGGCATGCGCATCGTGAAGGACATGGCCGACGCCGGCCCGCTCGCGATCGTCAATTCGATCAATCCCTATCGCCTGCAGGGCCAGAAGACCGCGGCCTTCGAGATCGTCGATGCACTCGGCCGTGCGCCGGATTATCACTGCATTCCCGTCGGCAATGCCGGCAATATCAGCGCGTACTGGACCGGCTTCAGCGAGTACGCGGGTGTACGGCCCGCGACGGCCGCGTGTGCCTGGTGCGACGACGTCTGTCGCTTCGAGCGGCCGGCGGTATGTGCCAGCCGTCCGGTGATGGTCGGCTATCAGGCGGCGGGCGCCGCGCCCTTCCTGCGCGGCGGGCCCGTCGCCGATCCGGAAACGGTCGCGACCGCGATCCGGATCGGCAATCCGCAATCGTGGGATCTCGCGTGGGCGGCGGTACGTGAATCGGGTGGCTGGTTCGCCGAACTGACCGATGAGGAAATCCTCGCCACGCAGAAGCTGCTCGCCGAGCGCGAAGGGGTGTTCTGCGAGCCGGCCTCGGCGATCTCGGTCGGCGGCATGCTGCGCGACATCGAGGCCGGCAGGATCAAGTCGGGTAGTGTCATCACCTGCACGCTGACCGGCCATGGCCTGAAGGACCCGGACACCGCGATCAGGCAGAGCCAGGGTCAGGTCCTGCAGATCCGCGCCGAGTCCGATCTCGTCAAGCGCGCGATTCTCGATCGGCTCTGATCCGTGCCCGATGGCCGCGGCCGCCTGACGCTCGTCCTGCCGGGCTACGCGTCCGGTGTCGATGCCGTCGCCGGTGCGGGTGTGACACCCACGCTGCAGCGCCTGCTCGCACGGGCGCAATGGACCGACGACACGCGATCGACAGGCGAGTCCCTCCTCGAGGTGTTCGGCATCGCGGCCGCGAGCTCGCTCGCCGCGCTGCTCGCGCGCGTCGATCTGGGACGCAGTGAAGACGGCTGGCTGCGCGCCGATCCGGTGCATTACATCGCCGATGCCAGGCGCGTGATGCTGATGGCGCCGAAGTCGGACGATGTGACGACGGCGGAGGCGGATGCCTTCCTCGACGAGTTGCGCGCCCGACTCCCCGAATTCACATGGCAGCGCGGCGGCGACGCGCGACGCTGGTACGCGCGCATGCCGCTCGTCGACGCGACACCGGCACTCGGACCCGCCTGGTTGCATGGCCGTTCGCTGACCCCGTTCTTTCCGCAGGATCCCGCCCACCGGCGCTGGCGGCAGACGATGACCGAGACGCAGATGGTGATGCACGACGCCGCCGTCAATCGCGCGCGTGAGGCGCGTGGCGCGCTGCCGTTGAACGCACTGTGGATCTGGGGCGCCGGGTGCACGCCGACGGTGACGCCGACGCGCTGTGTGCTCGCGATCGGAGACGATCCGCTGTTGCACGGCGCTGCGATGACGGTCGGTGTGACCTGTGTCGAGGCCGCGGAGGCGTCGGCCGTCGCGGCAGCGCTCGCCCGCGGTGAGGTCGTCGTCGTGGCCGGCGCGCCGTCAGATGCGCGCGATGACGCTCGCGCGGACGTGATCACCGCCGCGAACGCGTTCGCCGGGCTCGCCTGGCAGATGCTCGGCGCCGGTGACATCGACACGATCGAACTCGTTGGCGAGCGACTGCGCGGGCGCGTCACGCGCGCTGCACGCTGGCGCTGGTGGCGCACGCGCGCGCCGGGCGTCTTCGATGATCCGCACGCGGTGAGGACCGTTCCTTGAACCCGCGGGGTCCGCGTCTCGCGCGGCGTGCGCTCACGGCGGGCGTACCGCTGCTCGACGGACTGCATCCGGTGCTGCGGCGGATCTATGCGGCGCGCGGCATCGTCTCACCCGCCGATGTCGATCACTCGCTGGACGGTCTGCTCCGGACCGACACGCTGAGCGGACTCGACGCCGCCACGGCGCTGCTCGCCGCCGCATTACGCGAAGACCGCCGCATCGTCATCGTCGCCGACTTCGACGCCGACGGTGCGACGAGCTGTGCCGTCGCGATCCGCGGCCTCAGGGCCTGCGGTGCGCGCCATGTCGATTACGTCGTGCCGAACCGCTTCGAATACGGTTACGGCCTGACGCCGCCGATCGTCGATCTCGTGCGCGCCAAGGGTGCCGATCTGCTCGTGACCGTCGACAACGGGATCTCGAGCCTCGACGGCGTTGCCGCCGCGAAGGCGGCAGGGCTCGCGGTGCTGATCACCGATCACCACCTGCCGGGTGCGTGCCTGCCGGCGGCGGACGCCATCGTGAACCCGAACGTGCCGGGTGATCGCTTCCCGAGCAAGTCGCTCGCCGGGGTCGGCGTGATGTTCTATGTGTTGCTCGGATTGCGCGCGCGGCTGCGTGCCGAGCACTGGTTCGCCGCCGAGGATCGGCACGCGCCGAACTTCGCCGAACTGCTCGATCTCGTCGCGCTCGGGACCGTGGCCGACGTCGTCGCCCTCGACGCCAACAACCGGCGCCTCGTCGCGCAGGGGCTTGCGCGCATCCGGGCCGGGCGCGGCTGCGCCGGCATTCAGGCCTTGCTGAAAGTCGCCGGTCGCGATCCGGCCCGTGTGCTGGCCAGCGATCTCGGTTTCGCGGTGGGGCCACGGCTGAATGCGGCGGGACGCCTCGCGGACATGTCGCTCGGCATCGAATGCCTGCTGTCCGACGACGCCGCGCGCTGCACCGGGCTCGCACAGGAACTCGATCGTCTCAATCGCGAGCGGCGCGTGATCGAGCGCGACATGCGCGAGCAGGCACTCGATCAGGTACTCGCCGATCTGGGCGACACGGGCGAACTGCCGCACGGCCTGTGCGTCTTCGATCCGGCCTGGCACCAGGGGGTCGTCGGCATCGTCGCCGGTCGCGTCAAGGAGCGTTACCACCGGCCGACGATCGCCTTTGCCGTCGCCGGTGCCGACGAATTGAAAGGCTCGGGACGTTCGATTCCGGGCGTGCACATCCGCGACGTGCTCGACAGCATCGCCGCCCGGCATCCCGACCTGCTGGCGCGTTTCGGCGGCCATGCGATGGCGGCAGGACTGTCGTTGCGGACCGCCGAATTGGCGCGCTTCGCCGCCGCCTTCGATGCGGCCGTCGCAGCCAGCACGGCGCCGGAACTCCTCACGCAGGTGCTCTACACCGACGGTGAACTCGACGCCGCCGACATGACGCTCGATCTCGCGCGACTGCTCGCGGCCGCGGCGCCGTGGGGCCAGGCGTTCCCGGAGCCGTTGTTCGACGGCGAATTCACCGTGCGCCAGCGCCGCATCGTCGGCAATGATCATCTGCGGCTCGATCTCGCCTGCCACGGCACGACGTTCCAGGCCATCGCCTTCAACGCGGCGGAGGCGGCGTGGGCCGATGCGGACACGCTGCGCGTCGCGTACCGCCTCGCAGTCAACGAATGGCAGGGCGTCGAGCGGCTGCAGCTCGTCGTCGAACATGCGGAAGCCGGCTGAGCACGTATCAGCCGGCCCGGCAGACCGCGTCTATTGCCGTTTGGACCAGCCGACGATTTCCGCGATCAGGGTGTCTTTCAGCGCGTCGGCCGTTTCGTTCGGGCCCTGGCAAGTGCCGGCGGCGCGATGACCGCCGCCACCGTACTTCAGCATCAGCTCGCCGACATTGACGGGATTACCGCGATCGAAGATCGACTTGCCGACGGTATAGACGGTGTTCGTCTTCTCGCGGCCCCACATCACGTGCATCGAGATGTCGCACTCAGGGAACAGCGCATAGACGATGAAGCGGTTGCCGGCGTAGATCGTGCTTTCGTCCCTCAGATCGAGCACGACGAGATTGTCGTGCACGTCGCCGACCCGGTTGATCTGATCGCGGAAGAGTTCGTGCTGTGACGTGAAGACGTCGACACGCTCCTTGACGTCCGGCAGTGCGAGCACTTCGTCGATCGTCAAGCCGCGACAGCAGTCGATCAGTTTCATCATGAGCTGGTAATTCGAGATCCGGAAATCGCGGAAGCGGCCGAGTCCCGTGCGCGCATCCATCAGGAAGGACAGGAGCTCCCAGCCTTGCGGATTCAGCACGTCCTCGCGCGTGAAGCCGGCGGAGTCCGCCTTGTCGACGGCATTCATCATGTCATCGGAGATCCCGGCAAAGGTCGCTTTGCCGCCGTAGTAGTCGTAGACGACGCGGGCCGCCGACTTGGCGTCATGGCGCAACACATAACCGGGCGTCGCGCGGCCGTCGTTGCGCAGCACCTCACTCTCGTGATGGTCGAAACACAGCGCACAGCCTTCGACATAGGGCAGGTTGGTCAAAATGTCGCGATCGGTGACGGCGACCTTCCCGTCCTGGACGTCCTTCGGGTGATGGAACGCGATGTCCCCGAGGATGCCGAGCTCCTTCAGCAGCACGGCGCAGACGAGGCCGTCCATGTCACTGCGGGTCAGCAGGCGATACTTCGTCACGAGCGGCTGATTCATCGAGCAAGACTCCAGACGGTGGCGAAACGGCACGCGAGGGATGGCGCCGCTGCACGGGGTAGCGGCCGGCGGCCGCGCCGGTTGAGTGGCGCGCATGGCTGCCTGGTCCGGAAACGGTGCCGGGACGCCGACGTCAGTCGATCGCCTATCCCGGGTGCCGGTGGAATCGATTAGCGTGCAGGGCAGGGCAGGGCAGGACGCCCGATCCCCGTGTTCATCGCTCGGAGGTTGTCGTGTCATGAGCTCCCGCTATTTCGTCTTGCCGCCCGAGCGCCACCCCCGCGCGTTCGACGTCGTCGGCACCAAGGTCGCCGTGCTCGCTTCGCAGGGCACGACCAACGGTTACGGTCTCACGCTGCAATGGGGCGAGGAAGGCATGGGCCCTCCAGCGCACCGTCATGACTGGGACGAGGCATTTTATGTGCTCGACGGTGCAGTCGAGTTCGTCTGTGACGGACACACGTACGTATGCACACCCGGTACGCTCGTGCACGTCCCGGCCGGCACCGCGCACGGTTTTCACTATTGCGCAGGCGGTGGCCGGATGCTCGAATTCACCGGGCAGGGAACGCGCGCGGCCGAGATGTTCGCCGACGTCGATCGCAGTGTGCCGCCGGGTCCGCCGGACGTCCCGCTGCTGCTGTCGGTGCTGGCGCGCAATGGCGTGATCGTGGCCTGATCGATCAGGCGAGTGCCGCGGCTTCCTCGGCGCGCTGCTGCAGTGTCCACATCTGCGCGTACAGCCCGTCGCGGGCGAGCAGAGCCGCGTGACTTCCTTCCTCGACGATCCGGCCGTCGTCCATCACGAGAATGCGATCGGCGTCCATCACCGTCGACAGCCGGTGCGCGATGACGAGCGTCGTGCGCCCGATCTGGATGCGATCGAGTTCGGCCTGAATCGCCTGTTCAGACTTCGAATCCAGCGCCGAGGTCGCTTCGTCGAAAATCAGGATGGCCGGATTCTTCAGCAGCGCGCGCGCGATCGCGACGCGTTGTTTCTCGCCGCCTGACAGCTTCAGGCCGCGCTCGCCGACCGGCGTCGCGTAGCCGTCGGGCAGATTGGCGATGAATTCATGGATGTGGGCGGCGCGTGCGGCTTTCGTCACTGCTTCGAGTGACGCATCGGTGCGGCCGTAGCGGATGTTGTATTCGATGGTGTCGTTGAACAGCACCGTGTCCTGCGGGACGATCGCAATCGCGGCGCGCAGCGACGCCTGCGTGAGGTCGCGCAAATCCTGGTCATCGACCGTGATGCGGCCCGCATCGACGTCATAGAAGCGGTAGAGCAGACGTGCGAGCGTCGACTTGCCCGAGCCCGAATGCCCGACGACGGCGACGGTGCCGCCGGGCGGGATCTCGAAGCTGACGCCCTTGAGGATCTCGCGACGGCTGTCATAGGCGAAGCGCACGTCCT
>JADZCB010000324.1 GCA_020851775.1 Gammaproteobacteria bacterium | reverse complement strand
ATGGTGGGCCCGCTCGGACTCGAACCGAGGACCAAGGGATTATGAGTCCCCTGCTCTAACCGACTGAGCTACAGGCCCGTGCTGTGATGGGGAAGGGTAAGCCCGGCGCGCCGTGCGACGCGCCGGGGAGGACGCTTAGTCGAGGAACGTGCGCAGGCGTTCGCTGCGCGACGGATGACGCAGCTTACGCAGCGCCTTCGCCTCTATCTGCCGGATCCGCTCGCGGGTGACGTCGAACTGCTTGCCGACTTCTTCCAGCGTGTGGTCGGTGTTCATGTCGATGCCGAAACGCATGCGCAGCACCTTGGCTTCGCGCGGCGTCAGGCCTTCGAGCACTTCGCGCGTCGCGCGGCACAGGCCTTCGAAGGTCGCGGAGTCGACCGGCGCCTGAATGTTCTGATCCTCGATGAAGTCGCCGAGATGCGAATCCTCGTCGTCGCCGATCGGGGTCTCCATCGAGATCGGTTCCTTCGCGATCTTGAGCACCTTGCGGATCTTGTCTTCCGGCATCTCCATGCGCTGCGCGAGCTCTTCCGGCGTCGGCTCACGGCCCTTCTCCTGCAGGATCTGGCGCGAGATGCGGTTCAGCTTGTTGATCGTCTCGATCATGTGCACCGGGATGCGGATGGTGCGCGCCTGGTCGGCGATCGAGCGCGTGATCGCCTGGCGGATCCACCACGTCGCGTAGGTCGAGAACTTGTAGCCGCGCCGATATTCGAACTTGTCGACCGCCTTCATCAGACCGATGTTGCCTTCCTGGATCAGATCAAGGAACAACAAGCCGCGGTTCGTGTACTTCTTCGCGATCGAGATCACGAGGCGCAGGTTCGCCTCGACCATTTCCTTCTTCGCGCGGCGGGCCTTGGCCTCACCGATCGACATGCGGCGGTTGATGTCCTTGATCTCGGCGATCGTGACACCGGCCTGTTCCTCGATGGCGGCGAGGCGCGCCTGCGCGGCCTCGATGTCGCCCATGCGCTCCTTGATGGCGGCGGCATGCGGCTTTTTCTGGCGCACCAGCGTTTTCAGCCAGTCAGGCTTGGATTCGGCGTCGACGAACACGGCGAGGAAATCCTTGCGCGGCATCCGGCACTGCTTGACGCAGATGTCCATGATGACCTTTTCCTGCTGGCGGATCTCCTCGACGACGTTGCGCACCACGCTCGCGAGCTGCTCGGACACTCGCGGAATGAGCTTGAACTCGAGAAATTTCTCCTGGAGTTCCTTGCGCGCCTGGTCGGTCTTTGCATGCGCGCGGCCGTTCTTCTTGGCCGCTGCCAGCACCTTCTTGAACAGCCTGCGGTATTCCTCGAAGCGGGTGCGAACCTCTTCCGGATCGAGCTGGTTCGGGATCGGATCCGAGGCCTCGTCGCCGTTGCCTTCCTCGTCCTCGGTCGCTGCAGCCGGTTCGACGATCTCGGCGATCTCGACGTCTTCGCGCAGCTCGGTCGTCTCCTCATTGAGATTGATGAAGCCGCTGATGAGTTCAGTGATCTTGATTTCGCTGCGTTCGGCGCGGTCGTATTCGCCGAGGAACTTCTCGGACACGGCCGGAAAATCGGCGAGCGCGGACAGCACCTGGTTGAGCCCGTCTTCGATGCGCTTCGCAATCTTGATTTCGCCTTCCCGCGTCAGCAGGTCGACGGTGCCCATTTCGCGCATGTACATGCGCACCGGGTCGGTGGTGCGGCCGAACTCGGTATCGACTGCGGCGATCGCGGCCGCCGCTTCCTCGGCGGCTTCCTCGTCGACGTCGGTCTCGGTCAGCAGCAACGCATCGATATCCGGCGCGGTCTCGTGCACCGTAATACCCATGTCGTTGATCATGTTGATGATGTCTTCGATCTGTTCTGGATCGACGATATCGTCAGGCAGGTGATCGTTGACCTCGTGATAGGTCAGAAAACCCTGTTCCTTGCCCTTCGCGATCAACCGCTTCAGTTGCGACTGTTCGTCGTTGGTTTCCAGTTCTTCGAGGGGTTCCATCGTGTTCAAGTCACCTTTGGTCGGCCGTCGTAGGTTGAGTCGGTCGTTGCCCGGTCTCTGCTGAACGTTCGGGCCTCGGCGCAGCCATGGCCTGCGCGTGGGATGAGGCCGAACGCGGGCGAACGGGTGTCCCTGCGCTCGGGTTTAGAGTGTAGTTCAGCGTCGATGTTTCGCCAGACGCGGCGAGTGACCGCGAATGATAGCCCATCGAGCGCGCTTCCGGCAGCCCTGGGCCGGCCTGCGCCAGCGGCGGCACGGGGTGACATGCCTTCGCGGCGTCAGTCGGCGGCCGACGGATCGCGATCCGGCAGCGGTCGCTGGTAACCGATCCGACGCAGGGCCACCTGACGGGGATCAGGGGTCGTCAGCTTCGCTACCGTGTTGCTGAACTCGCTTTCCCAGCGGCTCTCGTCGAGCACGAACTCGCGCGCGAGGAGGTCACCGAGGTGCGCCGCGTGCGGCCCGTCGCGAAAACGTTCGAGCAACGCGCCAACATGCATGTCGGGGGTATGTTCAAGAGTTTCAAGCAGGGCGACGAGCAACGCGGCGTCCGGACTCGCCGCCACGTCGAGCGCTGGCAGATCGCGCGCCAGTATCGCCAGTGAAGGTCTGCGCACCAGCAACTCGATCAGCCGTGCTTCCGGCCGCGCCACGTGTCGGCCCGCGCGTGCCGACCGCCCCGACCGGGTCGCAGCGGCGGCGGGCGCACGCAGCGGTGGCGGCGCATCAGCGAACCGCACACGCGCGCCGGACAGGGTCTGCAGATGTTGCGACAGCAACTGCCGCAGCGGTCCTGGTGGCACCTTGGCAATCAGCGGGCGGGCGAGGGCGACGAGCTGCGCCTTGCCGTCGATCGTGCTCGGGTCGGCCCTGGCGGCGAGCTCGTCGAAGAGAAACGTCGACAGCGCCGTCACACGTTCCTTGTCACCGAACACGGCCGGTCCCTGGGCGCGCACGAGGCTGTCGGGATCATGGCCATGCGGCAGAAACAGGAAGCCGGCGCGACGGCCTTCCTTCAGCAGCGGCAGTACCGTTTCGAGCGCCCGCCACGCGGCGCGACGGCCGGCGTCGTCGCCGTCGAAACAGAACACGATTTCCGACACGTGCCGGAACAGCAATTCGATCTGGTCGCCTGTCGTCGCCGTGCCCAGGGTCGCGACGGCGTTGTCGACACCGAACTGCGCGAGCGCGACGACGTCCATGTAACCCTCGACAATCAGGGCCTTGTCCGGCCGCTTGCCGCGGCCGAGGACTTGATCGAGGCCATAGAGCTCGTGGCGCTTGTGAAAGATCGGCGTTTCCGGCGAGTTCAAATATTTCGGTTCACCGGCGTCGATGATGCGGCCACCGAAGGCGATGCAGCGACCGCGGCGATCGCGGATCGGAAACATCACGCGATCGCGAAAACGGTCGTAAAACCTGTCGGCATCTTCTTTCTCGACGGCGAGACCCGCCTCCACCAGCAGCTTGCGCGCCGCGGAGTCGTGTGCCAGCGCCGCGCACACCGTGTCCCAGCCGGGCGGGGCATACCCGATCCCGAAGCGCTTGGCGATTTCTCCAGTCAGGCCGCGGCCTTTCAGATAGTCGACGGCGCGCGCGCGCGCGGGATGCTCGCGCAGCATCTTCGCGTAGAGTCGCTGCGCCTCGTCCATCACCCGATACAGGCCGCTGTGATCGGCCACCGCGGTGGGGCCGGCGCTTCCTGCCTCGTATTGCACCTCGAGCCCCAGCGCGCTCGCGAGCTCCTCGACGGCCTCGACGAAGCCGAGACCATCGTGGTTCATCAGAAACCCGATCGCCGAGCCATGGGCACCGCAGCCGAAGCAGTGGTAGAACTGCTTGTCGGGACTGACGGTGAAGGACGGGGTCTTTTCGTGATGGAAAGGGCAGAGTCCCTGGAAATCCCGGCCCGCACGCTTCAACTGCACAGCGCGCTCGACGATCTCGACGACGTTCGCCCGAGCGAGCAGTTCATCGATGAAGGATTTCGCGATCTTGCCGGCCACGTTGTCACCCGGAGTGCAGGCGGGCGGGACAGCGCCCGCGAACGGAATCGACGACGCCGGCTCCGTCGTGCGGCACGGGCCGGTACCGCAAGCCTACAAGAATGCGGGGCGCCGCGACGCGGCCCGCGGAGGCTGGGCGGGTCTGGGATCAGCCGCCGAGGCGGCGCTTGACCAGCCCGCTGACGGCACCGACGTCGGCGCGTCCGACCAGCGCCGGTTTCAGTTCCGTCATCACCTTGCCCATGTCCTTGATGCTGGTGGCACCGAGCGCGGCGATCGCGGCGGTGACGAGGGCCTCGATTTCGTCGGGTGTGAGCGGTGCCGGCAGATAGCTTGCGACGATCGCGAGTTCGTCACGCTCCTTCGCCGCGAGATCCTCACGCTGCGCACTCTCGAACTGACTGATCGACTCCCGTCGCTGATTCGCGAGCTTGGTCAGAATGGCGATGACGGCGGTGTCGTCGAGATCCTGCCGCGTGTCGATTTCCTGCTGTTTGACCGCCGCGAGGATGAAACGCAGCGTCGTGAGGCGCGGCTTGTCGCCCGCTTTCATCGCGGTCTTGACGTCTTCCGACAGACGGAGCTTCAAGGCGGACGGCATGGCTCGAGGCTTGCGGACGGGCCGCACGCCGGCCAGGCCGGCATGCATGCGGGTCTTTTCAGTACGGGCGGGTACGGCGCGCCATCTGGCGGGCGGCCTTCTTCTGCCAGCGCTTCACCGCGGCCGCGGCCTTGCGCTTACGTTCCTGCGTCGGCTTCTCGTAGTATTCGCGCTTGTGGACTTCGGCCAGCACACCCGCTTTTTCGCAGGCGCGCTTGAAGCGGCGCATGGCAACGTCGAACGGCTCGTTTTCGCGGACTCGCACTGAAGGCATAAGCTGGGCGTCTCGTTAGGGTTGTGGCGGGCGCCGGACGGCGGGCCGCGTCAAGCTGCGAATCGTAACGACCCGCCCCGGTCCTTGTCCACCACCCCGCTTCCATGCAGCGTCGCACCCAGAACCGGAATCCAGTACCCATGCGCGTCCTTGGCATCGAAACCTCCTGCGACGAGACAGGCGTCGCGGTCTATGCCGGCGACGGCGGCCTGCTCGCGCATGCGCTGCACAGCCAGGTCGACATGCACCGGGTGCACGGTGGCGTGGTGCCGGAACTCGCGTCGCGCGATCACGTGCGGCGGGTACTGCCACTGGTGTCCGACGTTCTGGCCGACGCGGATCTCCGGCTCGCCGATCTCGACGGTATCGCCTACACGGCCGGCCCGGGCCTGATCGGTGCGCTGCTGGTCGGGGCCGGCGTCGCCCAGGGTCTTGCCTGCGGGCTCGGTCTGCCTGCGGTCGGTGTGCACCACATGGAGGCCCACCTCCTCGCGCCGCTGCTCGAACCGGACCCGCCGGCGTTCCCGTTCCTCGCGTTGCTCGTGTCGGGCGGGCACAGTCTGCTCGTCGACGTCGCTGGCCTCGGCCGTTATACGGTGCTCGGAGAATCGCTCGACGACGCGGCCGGCGAGGCGTTCGACAAGACGGCGAAACTGCTGGGCCTCAGCTATCCCGGAGGTCCTGCCATCGAGCGTCTGGCCCGCGCCGGTCGCGCCGGTCGTTTTCGTTTCCCGCGCCCGATGACCGACCGTCCCGGGCTCGACTTCAGTTTCAGCGGACTCAAGACCTACACCGCGACCACCGTCCGCGCGCATGGCGGCGACCCTGAGGCGGCCGCGGACATCGCGCTGGCGTTTTCCACGGCGGTCGTCGACACGTTCGTCATCAAATGTCGCCGCGCGCTGCGCCAGAGCGATCGCCGTGCGCTGGTCGTCGCCGGCGGCGTCAGCGCCAACCGCATGTTGCGCGACGCACTCGACGCGCTCGGCCGCGAATTCGACGTCACGGTGCACTACCCGGCACTCGAGTTCTGCACCGACAACGGCGCGATGGTCGCCTAT
>JADZCB010000323.1 GCA_020851775.1 Gammaproteobacteria bacterium | reverse complement strand
CGACCGGCGACGTGCACGATGTTCTCGTTCTCGAAGCAGCGCACGACGTGCGCGATCGCCTGCGTTTCGCGGATATGAGCGAGGAACTGATTGCCGAGCCCCTCACCCTTGGAGGCGCCGGCGACGAGACCCGCGATGTCGACGAATTCCATCGACGTCGGCACCGTGACCTTCGGCTTGACGAGGTTCGCGATCGCGTCGAGCCGCGGGTCCGGCAGCGGCACGATGCCGACATTCGGATCGATCGTGCAGAACGGATAGTTCTCGGCCGCGATCGCCGCCTGCGTCAGCGCATTGAACAGAGACGACTTGCCGACGTTCGGCAGGCCCACGATGCCACACTTGAAACCCATGTTCAGTCTTTCCGCGGTTTGGCGCGCGCGGGCTCGCCGTCGCGCCGGTTCAATTCATTCATCACGAGTTCGAAGCGACCGGCGACGATGTCGGGGAGTCGCTCGATCACGCGTTCGATGGCCTGTTCGATCGCCGTGCGATCATCGGGCGACGGATTGCCGAGCACGTGGCTGGTCACGAGTTCCGCGCTGCCGGGATGGCCGATGCCGAGACGCAGGCGCATGAAGTCGCCGCCGATCTGCGCCGTGATGTCGCGCAGGCCGTTGTGCCCGCCGTGGCCGCCGCCCTGCTTCAGGCGGGCGACGCCCGGCGCCAGATCGAGTTCGTCGTGAACGACGAGGATCTGCGCCGGCGGGATCTTGAAGAAGCGCACGTAGGCCCCGACCGGCCCGCCGCTGCGATTCATGTAGCTCATCGGCTTCATCAGGACGACGCGCTCGCCGCCAATCGTCGTCGTGCCGAGATCGGCGTCGTAACGCGACTCGCGACGCGTGTCGGCAATCCGGTCGACGAACCAGAAGCCGACATTATGACGGTTGCGCGCGTACTGCGGCCCCGGATTGCCGAGACCGACGATGAGCAGGAGAGGATCGAAAGAGGAAGCCATGACGACCGCGCTGCCGCGGCAAGGCGGCCGTCAGGGCCCGATCACGACACTCAGCCCGCGGCCGGCGCCGCGTCGTCGGCTGCTGCCTTCGGCGCGTTGATCGACACCACCGGCTGCATCGGATCACCCCCGTGCACGATCGTCGCGATGCGCACACCGGCCGGCAGCTTCAGATCCGAGAGATGGATCGTCGCACCGACGGCGACATCCATCAGGTCGACTTCGATGTACTCCGGCAGATCCTTCGGCAGGCACATGACTTCGAGATCGCTCATGTGATGGCTGACGATACCACCCTGCGTCTTCACTGCCGGCGCCGCGTCCTCGTGCAGGAAGTGCAGCGGCACGCGCAGCGTCAGCTCCTCGGCTTCGCTGATGCGCAGAAAATCGACGTGCAGGATCAGCGGGCGCACCGGGTGACGCTGCATCGCCTTCAGCACGACCTTCTCGTCGGCGCCGCCGGCGAACTTCAGCGTGAGAATGTTCGAATAGAACGCCTCGTGCTCGGTATGCAGCAGCATCTCGTTGTGATTGAGCTGAATGCTCGCGGGATCCTTGCCCGCGCCGTAGAGAATGGCCGGCACCTTGCCGGCACGGCGCAGGCGGCGGCTCGCACTCTTGCCCTGCGTCGAGCGCGGCTCGGCCGTGACCTCGAACTTGTTCTGCATGGAATGTCTCCTGGATTGTTGAATGAAAGGCTTGGCGCGCGCTCCGCGACCAGAAACGCGCGTGCCTCGGTCAATCGATGAACATCGAGCTCAATGACTGGCCCGAGCTCATCCGGTTGATGCTTTCTCCCAACAGCGCCGCGACGGAAAGCTGGCGGATGCGCGTGCAGGCGGCGGCCTCTGCGCTGAGCGGGATGGTGTCGGTGACGACGAGCTCGTCGAGCACCGAGGCTTCGATGTTCTTCATTGCGTTGCCGGAGAGCACCGCGTGCGTGCAATACGCGGACACCGAGCGCGCCCCGCGTTCCTTCAGCGCCTTCGCGGCCTGGCACAGCGTGCCGGCGGTATCCACCATGTCGTCGACGAGGACGCAGCTCCGATCACGCACGTCGCCGATGATGTTCATGATTTCCGCTTCGTTCGCGCGCGGACGGCGCTTGTCGATGATCGCGAGATCCGCATTGTCGAGGCGCCGCGCGATGGCGCGCGCGCGGACCACGCCGCCGACGTCCGGCGAGACGACCATGAGGTCCTGGTATTCGTTTTTCCAGATCTCGCCGAGCAGCACCGGGGACGCATAGACGTTGTCCATCGGGATGTCGTAGAAGCCCTGGATTTGATCGGCGTGCAAATCGACGGTCAGTACGCGCGCCGTGCCGACGCCGGCGATCATGTTGGCGACGACCTTGGCGGTGATCGGCACGCGCGCCGAGCGCGGGCGGCGATCCTGGCGGGCGTAGCCGAGGTATGGAATGACGGCGGTGATGCTCGCGGCCGAGGCGCGCCGCAGCGCGTCGATCAGCACCATCAATTCCATCAGGTTGTCGTTCGTCGGCCGGCAGATCGACTGGAACACGAAGACGTCGCGGGCACGCACGTTTTCGGCGATCTCGACCATGATCTCGCCGTCGCTGAAGCGGCCGACCGTTGCCTTGCCGAGTGGCACCTGCAAGTGCGCGGCAATGGCCCGCGACAGCGCGGGATTCGAATTGCCGGCGAAGAGCATCGTGCCGGAACGGTTGAAGATCATGTCCACGCGCCTTCACACTCAAATTGGCTGGGGAGCCAGGATTCGAACCTGGGAATGCCGGGATCAAAACCCGGTGCCTTACCGCTTGGCGACTCCCCAACTGCCTCAAACCGTGCCTGTCACCCCGCCGGGTGGCGGGCCGACTCGGCGTCGAGCCGAGCCAGCAACGGGGAGCGGTTGCAGCGCCGGGCCACGAACCAGGTCCAGCCGGCGGGCACCTGACGCCCCACGTCGAGCGCGGCATCCCGGGTCGCGAACGACGCGAAGAGACAGGCACCGGTCCCGCTCATCCGCGCCGGCGCATGTCCGCCGAGCCAATCCAGCGCCGCGCCGACTGCCGGAAACAGGCGTCGCGTGACGGGTTCGCAATCGTTGTGCGTGAGGGCCGGCGGAAGGGCCGCGATTGTCAGCGCGGGCGTATCGCGTGTCAATTGCGGATCCTGGAACACCGCCGCGGTCGGCACTGCGCAGCCGGGATGGATCACGAGGCACCAGGTCTCCTCGGCCGGCAGGGCCGTCAGACGTTCACCGACCCCTTCGGCCCAGGCCGCCTCGCCACGCACGAACACCGGCACGTCGGCCCCGAGCGCGAGACCGAGCGTCGCGAGTGCGTCGCGATCGAGGCGGGTGCCCCACAGATGGTTCAGCGCGACGAGCACGGTCGCCGCATTCGAACTGCCGCCGCCGAGCCCACCGCCGAGCGGCAGCCGCTTCGTCACCGTGAGGTCGGCGCCGAGCGGGCAGCCGGTGGCAGCCTGCAGCGCCGCCGCGGCCCGGACCACGAGATCCTGTGCCGCCGGCACGCCGGGCAGATCGTTCAGGCGCCGGATCACGCCGTCCGCGCGCACCGCGACGGCGATGTCGTCGCCGTAGTCCAGAAACTGGAAATGGGTCTGCAGCAGGTGATAGCCGTCGGGCCGGCGCCCGACGACGTGCAGGAAGAGATTGATCTTGGCGGGTGCCGGCCACGGGGCCGGGCCAACGTTCATGGTCGTCACGGAGGGAGCACCGGAAAATACACGAGGGAACGGGCGTGCATCCTAAATGGCCGAGCGCAACTACACACCACCGGGGCGCGACGGGCGCGGGCCGGCGGGCACGACCTGCCAACACGAGGTGGGCGCCGACCGCCGCCCGCTCAGCTCCCCGGCAGGGCCCACCCGTCGATCGCGAGCCGGATCTTCAAGTCCCCGGCGTTGAGAAAGAGCCGTTTCGGCAGGCTCACGTCGGCGGCGGGCGTGTATTCGCGGACGCTGATCCGCCAGCCGGCCTGCGCCAGATCGCTGAGCCGTCCGTCGGCGTCGAGGTTCAATTGGTCGATGGACTGACGCGGGTCCGGGATGCCGCGCACCCAGTAGCGTGCGCCGTCGACCGGAAACGACCAGCCGAGGTGGGCGGCCATCAGCGCCTCGAAACTCGCCGCGCGGTACTGCTTGCCGTCGGGCGCGCTGAGCACGACTTCCTGCGCATTGCCGTTGAGACGGAAGCTGCCCTGGGAGAGCGGAGCCATGATTCGCAGATCGCTGTCGCTGCCGGCCTGGCGCCAGCGCAGCTTCGCGCCACCGCCCTCGCTGCCACGCTGGATCGCGATGCGGCCGGTGACGGTGAAGGTGTCGAGGGCGGTCACGGCCTCGCGGTGTGCGAGCCAGCGCGCGTCGCTCGCCCCGGGTTCGGGCTCGGGGCGCCACGGCGCGGTCGTGCAGCCCGCGACGACGGTGAACAGCACGGTGAGCACCGCGGCCGCCGCGGCG
Organism: Gammaproteobacteria bacterium; assembly: GCA_020851775.1. Taxonomy (GTDB): domain Bacteria; phylum Pseudomonadota; class Gammaproteobacteria. Next base: position 8,027 of record JADZCB010000323.1, on the reverse strand, counting down.
CGACGGCAGGTGCAGGGACTCACGGCGCGAGACGTCGGATGGCCTCGAGGATGCGCGTGTCCTTGGGATGCGCTTCGAGCGCGGTATTCCAGATGGCACGGGCGTCGTCCTTGCGCCCGAGCATCCACAGCACCTCGCCGAGATGGGCGGCCACTTCGGGATCGTTGCGCAGCTTGCGTGCCTGTTCGAGATAGGACACGGCCTCCTCGAGTCGACCCAGCCGGTAGAGCACCCAACCCATGCTGTCGAGGATGAAGAAGTCATGCGGCGCGACCGCCAGCGCACGCGTGATCAGCTGATGGGCTTCCTCGTAGCGATCGGTGCGATCGGCGAGCGTATAGCCGAGGGCGTTCAGCGCCTGCGAGTTCTGCGGTTCACGCTCGATGATGGTGCGCAGATCCGCCTCGACCAGATCGAGGCGGTCCATCTGCTCGGCGAGCATCGCGCGGTTGTAGAGGAGCGTCATCTCGTACTTGCCGTTCAGCGCGCGATCGAAGACACCGAGCGCCTCGTCGTAGCGCTTCTGCGTTGCGAGGATTTCCGCGTGCAGCAGCGTGAGCTGGATGCGCTGTTCGTCGTTGTCGGACGAGGTCGCTGCGAGCGCGGCCAGCGCCTCGTCGACCTTGCCTTCGTTGGCGAGGATCGAGATCACGCGCAGCTTCGCGGGGAACGCATTGCTGCCCTGCTTGACCGCCCGGTAGTGCACCAGGGCGGCGGCCGGTCGCTGACGCGATTCCTCGATCTGGCCCAGGTAGAACGCGGCCTCGTCGGTGCGTTCGTCGAACTCCAGCAACGCGCGGAAGTTCGCTTCCGCGGCTTCGACCTTGCCGGCCTGCAGATTCAGCAGGCCGAGCGCGTAGAGCACGTCGGTATTGTCGGGCGCCTGTTCGAGCAGCATCGCGAACTGCAGCCGCGCCTGTTCGTAACGCTGGATGTCGGCGAGCATGCGCGCATAGAGCAGACGCAGGCCGAATTCGTCGGGCGTGCGCTTCAGTGCCTTCTCGAGGAAGTCGATACCCTCGGCGCCGGCATTCTGTTTCTGCAGCACCGCCATGTAGGCGAGCGCGAGATTCGGATTGACGTTGGCCCGTGCGACGAGCCGGTCCATCGCCCCGCGCGCCTTGTCGAGATCCTCGGCGCGCATCGCGAGCAGCGCGTAGGCGACCAGCGCGTCGGTATCGTCCGGACGTACGGCGACGAGCTGTTCCATCACCGACAGCGCCGTGCGACGGTCGTCCTCGCGGCCGAGCAGGTTCGCAATCACGCGGAAGCGGCTGCCGTCGCCGCTGTTGTCCTGCGCCAGCACGTATTTCAGATGCTCGAGCGCGGCGGCGGCATCGCCCTGCCGGATGAACATCGCGGCGAGAATCTGCCGGGCGTCGAGGCTGGTCGGCCGCAGTTCGGCCCACAGACGTGCGGCTTCGAGCGCCTTGGCGTCGTCACGCGAGAACACCGCAATCTTCGTCGCCCGCTCGGCGAGATCGGGGTTGCGCGTGCTGCGGGCGAGACCGAGATACTGCGTCAGCGCGAGTTCGAGCTGTTCGCGCTGCCCCGCGAATTCCGCGACGAGCATCTTGTACAGTGGATCGCCTTCGATGGCCGCGGGCGGCGTCGGTCGCGCGTCGACCGCGAGCACGTCCTGCTCTGACACGTAAGGCACCAGCGCCGATTCGGCCTGGCCGGTCACGGGCACCTGACCGGTCGTGCTGCACGCCGCGATCGTGAAGGCGAACGCGACCATCGAGGCCGGCCATCGCCAGCGCAGCGGCGCGGTATCAGGAACGGAACGGCGACCCGCCGGGTGCACGCAGGCCGGCGAGGGCACGGACGGAAGCTTCATGGTTTAGACTATACCCGAGTCGAAAACCTTTGGTTGAGGCGCGCGTCGTCGCGGATCGCTGCCCACCACAGCGCCCACCCCGGCACCCCGCCGGGCGGTGGTCGACAGCGCACACTTGAGCCACTGCGACCAGCGGAATCCATGTCCATCATCGTCTTCGGCGTTAGCCACAAGACTGCGCCCATCGACGTGCGCGAAAAGGTCGTGTTCGACGACGCGCAGCTCGGCGCGGCGCTGGCCGGCGCGCGGACGGCGGTGGGCGCCCGCGAAGCAGTGATCCTCTCGACCTGCAACCGCACCGAGTTCTATCTCGCCGGTGACGGCCCTCCCCAGGGACAGCTCGCGGACTGGTTGGTTCGTTTCAAGGCGCTGGACCCGACCCTGCTCGACGGCCATTTCTATACGCTCGAAGGACCGCAGGCGATTCGCCACACGCTGCGCGTCGCGTGTGGGCTCGATTCGATGGTGCTCGGCGAGCCGCAGATTCTTGGCCAGCTCAAGCAGGCGTATCACGCCTCGGAAACCGAAGGCAGCATCGGCAAGACGCTCAGCAAACTGATGCAGTACGCCTTCACCGTGGCCAAGAAAGTGCGCACCGAGACCGCGATCGGCCAGACGCCGGTCTCCGTCGCGTATGCCGCCGTGCGTCTCGCCCGCCAGATCCACGGTGATCTGAAGTCCAAGACCGCGCTGCTGATCGGCGCCGGCGACACCATCTCGCTGGTGGCCAGTCACCTGCGCGGTCAGCACATCGGACGCATGATCATCGCCAACCGTACACTTGCGCGTTCGGAAGAACTTGCGCGCGAACTAGACGGCGAGCCGATCGCGCTGACGGATGTCGCGCAGCGCCTGTGGGAGGCGGACGTCGTCGTCTCGTCGACCGCGAGCCCGCTGCCGATCATCAACCGCGACGCCGTCGAAGTCGCGATCCGGCGCCGCCGCTACGAACAGATGTTCTTCGTCGATCTCGCCGTGCCGCGCGACATCGAGCCCGCGGTCGGAGAACTCGGCGACGTCTATCTCTACACGGTCGACGACCTCAACAACGTCATCACCGAAAACATGGAGCTGCGACAGCTCGCCGCGGCGCAGGCCGAGGAGATCGTCGCGCTCCATGCGCAGCATTTCATGGACTGGCTGCAGTCGCTGGACGGCAACGCGACGATCATCGCCTACCGCCGCCAGGCCGAGGCGACGCGTGACGAGCTGCTCGACAAGGCACAGCGTCAACTCGCAGCGGGCGGCGATCCGGGCGAAGTGCTGCACGCGCTGGCGACCACGCTGGTCAACAAGCTCGTCCATCACCCGACGGCGAAGATCCGGGAGGCGAGCGTCGAAGGGCGCACCGATCTGCTGCTGGCCGCACGCGAGCTGTTGAACATCCACGGACCCGGGCAGTGACGCATCCCGCATGAAGGACTCCCTGCGGCGCAAGCTCGAGCAGCTCGCCGAGCGTCGCGACGAAATCGACGCGTTGCTCGCCAGCCCTGAAACCGGCGCTCAGCAGGAGCGTTTCCGCGCCCTGTCGCGGGAGCGCGCCGATCTCGATCCGCTGGTCGGTGCCTTCGGCGAATTCCGTGCGGCGGAGGCCGATCTCGCGCACGCGCAGACGCTGCTGAATGACGCCGATCCGGACCTGCGCGCGCTCGCCAGCGACGAAATCGCCGTCGCGCGCAACGTGCTCGCCGCGCTCGAAACGCGCATCGACATGCTCTTGCTGCCGAAGGACCCGGCCGACGACGCCAACATCTTTCTCGAAATCCGTGCCGGGACCGGCGGCGACGAAGCGGCGCTGTTCGCCGCCGATCTGTTCCGGATGTATTCGAAATACGCCGAGCGTCGCGGCTGGCAGGTCGAAGTGTTGAACGCCAGCGAGAGCGAACTCGGCGGCTACAAGGAAGTCATCGCGCGGATCGTCGGGCAGGGCGCGTATTCGCTGCTCAAATTCGAGTCCGGCGCCCACCGCGTGCAGCGCGTGCCGGCGACCGAGGCTCAGGGCCGCATCCACACCTCCGCCTGCACGGTGGCCGTGCTGCCCGAGGCGGACGAAATCGCGGCGATCGAACTGAATCCGGTCGACCTGAAGATTGACACCTACCGCGCGTCCGGTGCCGGCGGGCAACATGTCAACAAGACGGACTCGGCGATCCGCATCACGCACCTGCCGAGCGGCGTCGTCGTCGAGTGTCAGGACGAGCGGTCGCAGCACAAGAATCGCGCACGGGCGCTGTCGTTGTTGAAGTCACGTCTGCTGCAGACCGAACGCGATCGCCAGGTCAGCCAGCAGGCGCAGACGCGGCGCGAGCTCGTCGGCTCGGGAGATCGCTCGGAACGGATCCGGACCTACAACTTTCCGCAGGGACGCGTCACCGATCACCGCATCAACCTGACGCTGTACAAACTCGATGCCGTTCTCGACGGCGATCTCGACGCCGTGATCGGTCCGCTGGTCAGCGAACACCAGGCGGACCTGATGGCGCAGATGGCGGCCGAGGGGTGAAGCCCGCCGCACTCGACCCGCTGCCGGCCGGCACCCGCATCGCCGCCGCGCTGGCCGCGGCCGCCACGGCCCTCGCGTCGCGACTGGACGCCGAGTTGCTGCTCGGGCATCTGCTCGGGCTCGATCGCGTCGGTCTGCTGCGCGAGCGCGAACGGTATCTCGAGATCCCGACGCTCGAGGCGCTGCGTGTGCTCGTCGCGCAGCGTGTCGAGGGTGTGCCGCTCGCCTATCTGATCGGACGTCGCGAGTTCTGGTCGCTCGACTTCGATGTCGATCCGCGCGTGCTCGTGCCGCGGCCGGAAACCGAATTGCTGGTCGAGACCGCACTGGCCCTCGCCGCGCACGCGCCGCCCGGTCTGATCGTCGACGTCGGCACCGGCAGCGGCGCAATCGCGGTGGCGCTCGCACGCGAACTGCCCGCGCGCGAGCTTCTCGCCGTCGACGACGATCCGGCCGCACTCGCAGTCGCCGGCGCCAATGTCGCGCGCCTCGCGCCTGGTCGCGTCACGCTGCGCCTCAGCGATCTGCTGCACGTCGTCGCGCCCGCGAGCTGCGGGCTCGTCGTGTCGAATCCGCCCTATGTCGAAGACGACTGGCCGGCGCTCGCGAGCGCGGCCCTGCGCCACGAACCGCGCCATGCCCTCGCCGCCGGCGCCGACGGCCTCACCGTGATTCGGCGGCTGGTCGGCGAGGCGCGATGCTGTCTGTGTGCCGACGGCTGGCTCGCCGTCGAACACGGCGCGACGCAGGGCCCGGCCGTACGCGATCTCCTCACGCAGGCCGGCTACGGCGATATCGTCACGCAGCGCGATCTGGCGGGTCTCGAACGCGTCAGCGCGGGCCGCCGCGGCGATCGCTAAAGGCCGGCCGGTCCGATTGTCGAGCCGGTTCACGCTGCGCATACTGCCGGCCCATGGACGACGCCCGCCTCCTGCGCTACAGCCGGCAGATCCTGCTGCCCGAAATCGACATCACCGGTCAACGCAAGCTGCTCGCTGCGAGCGTCGCGATCTTCGGTCTCGGCGGCCTCGGCTCCCCGATCGCGCTCTACCTGGCGGCCGCCGGTGTCGGCCGGCTGGTGCTGGTCGATTTCGATACCGTCGAACTGTCGAATCTGCAGCGCCAGATCATCCATCTCACACGCGATCTGGGGCGGCCGAAGGTGGAGTCGGCGCGCGAGAAGCTGCTCGCGCTCAACCCTGAAATCCAGGTCGAGGTGGAGACCCGGGTGCTCGACGGGGACGCACTGGACGCCGTCGTCGCCGGCGTCGATCTCGTCCTCGACGGCACCGACAACTTCCCCACCCGCTTCGGGCTCAACGCGGCGTGTCTGCGCCAGCGCCGGCCGCTGGTCTCGGGCGCCGCGATTCGTTTCGAGGGCCAGGTCAGCGTGTATTTCCCGGGTCAGGGCGAGAGCCCGTGCTATCGCTGCCTGTACGACGACGGCGCCGGCACCGACGAAACCTGCGCGCAGACCGGCGTCGTCGCGCCGCTGCTCGGCATCATCGGCAGTGTCCAGGCCCTCGAGGCGCTGAAAGTCCTGGCCGGTATCGGGACGCCGCTCACGGGCCGGCTGCTGGTCTTCGACGGTCTGCAGATGGAATGGCGCAGCCTGCGTTTCAAGCGCGATCCGCGATGCCCGGTCTGTTCGACGATACCCCGCGACTGACGAGACTGCGCCTGCCGATCGCGCTCCACGACGCGCTGCTCGCGCAGGCACGGGCGACGCCGACCGTCGAAATCTGCGGTCTGCTGGGCGGGCGGGACGACGTGGCGACGAGCCGTTATGCCGTGCACAACGTCGCCGACGATCCCGTGTCCGGGTTCCTGGTCGATGCGCGTGGGCAGTTGCGGGCGATGAAGGCGATGCGCGATCGCGGCGAAACGCTGGTCGGGATCTATCACTCGCATCCGACGGGGCCGGCGCGACCGTCGGCGCTCGACCGCTCGCTCGCGGCCTACCCCGGCGTTGCGTATCTGATCGTGTCGCTGGCCGATCCGGGGCAGGCGGTCCTCGGCAGCTTCGTATTCGACGGCAGCGATTTCGCGCCGTTGCCGCTCGTGATCGGCTGAGGCTACCCGCGCGGGTGCACGTCAGGCGGCGACGGTGTCTTCGATTTCCCCGAGCATGCGTTCGAGGCAGGCGGTGGCGTGATCGGCACATTGGCCGCAGCAGGTCGACACGGCCAGTTTTTCCTGCAGACAGTCGAGCGAACAGGCGCCCTGTTCGACGGCCTGGCGGATGTCGCGATCGGTCACGGCGTTGCAGATGCAGACATACATGTGAAGGCTCTCCGTTCCGATGCGAATATTAGAACTAATGAGAACCATTATCAAGTAAAAGACAGCTACGTCCCGGCCGACCGGGACACGGACCGGCGGTACAGGCCGCCCGGTGTGCTCAGGACTTGTCGACCTTCCCTTGCAGATAGGCCGTGAGACCGAGGGTCGCGATCAGCGAAAGCTGAGTCTCGAGCCAGTCGACATGGCGTTCTTCGTCCTCGAGGATGTCCTCGAGCAGTTCACGCGTCACGTAGTCGCCCAGTTTCTCGCAATGCGCAATCGCTTCGCGGACCAGCGGGATCCCGTCATTCTCGAGCGCGAGGTCGGCGGCGAAGATCTCTTCGGTCGTCTGTCCTATGCGCAGCGCACCGAGGTGCTGGAGGTTCGGCAGACCTTCGAGGAACAGGATGCGCTCGATGAGGCGATCGGCGTGCTTCATTTCATCGACCGACTCATGGTATTCGTGTTCGTCGAGGGCGTGAAATCCCCAGTTCTTGAAGATCCGGGCGTGCAGGAAATACTGGTTGATCGCCGTGAGCTCGCCCTTCAGGACCTTGTTCAGGTAGTCGATAACGCTGGTGTCGCCTTTCATCGGGGTAACCTCGGACGCGGCCGGTCGGACCGGCCGGACAATGGATGTCCGCGTAGTGTGCCACGCACCGCGCGATGCAGAAATCGTCGGACGTGGCCGAATCGTCGTGTAACGCGGCCGACACCGGCCGCCTGACGGGAAGCAATCGCATGGGCATTGGCATGATGGCACTGTTGGCGGTGGTGACGGTCGCGCTGCTGTACGGCGTGCTGATCTACAACGGTCTGGTGAATCTGAAACACGGCGTCGCGAAGGCGTGGTCGAACATCGACGTGCTGCTGAAGCAGCGGCACGACGAACTGCCGAAACTCGTCGAAGTCTGTCGGCAGTACATGGGTTTCGAGAAGGAAACGCTGGAACGCGTGATCGCGGCACGCTCGGCCGTCTTCACCGCCCGCGACACCGGTGACGTGTCGCGGCTCGGGCCGGCCGAGGCGGCGCTGCGCCAGGGGCTGGGCAACCTGTTCGCCCTCGCGGAGAACTATCCCGAACTCGAGGCAGACGAGCAGTTCCGCCACCTGCGCGAGCGCATCACCGCGCTCGAGAACGCCATCGCCGATCGCCGCGAGTTCTACAACGATGCCGTCAACGCGAACAACGTGCGCATCGAACAGTTCCCCGACGTGGCGATCGCGCGGCTGTTCGCCTTCGTCGCGCATCCGCTGCTGAGCTTCTCGCCCAACGAGACGCGCGACGTGGATCTGCGCTCGCTGTTCACCTGATTGCGCGACGACGATGCTCGAGGCTCTGGCGCGAGCGATCGCGACGGCATCGGGCGCGGAGTTCTGGACGGCGAGCGGCGTCGCCGG
>JADZCB010000322.1 GCA_020851775.1 Gammaproteobacteria bacterium | reverse complement strand
CTGCTGCTGCCCACCCTGCGCGAAACCCCCGCCGAAGCGGAGGTCGTCAGCCACCAGTTGATGCTGCGCGCCGGGATGATCCGGCAGCTCGCAAGCGGCATCTACACCTGGCTCCCGCTCGGCCTGCGCGTGCTGCGCAAGGTCGAAGCGATCGTGCGCGAGGAAATGGACCGGGCCGGCGCCCAGGAGGTGCTGATGTCCGGCGTGCTGCCGGCCGAGCTGTGGCAGGAGTCGGGTCGCTGGGACAAATACGGGCCCGAACTGCTGCGCTTGTCGGATCGTCACGACCGCGCCTTCTGCCTCGGCCCGACGCACGAGGAGATCATCACCGATCTCATCCGTCGCGAGATCAAGAGCTACAAACAGCTTCCGGCCAATTTCTATCAGATCCAGACGAAGTTCCGCGACGAGGTGCGGCCGCGCTTCGGCATCATGCGCGCGCGCGAATTCCTGATGAAGGACGCCTACTCCTTCCATCTCGATCGTGATTCGCTCGAAGAGACCTATCAGCAGATGTACGCGACCTATGCGCGGATCTTCGATCGCATTGGACTCGCCTGGCGCGCAGTGCTCGCCGACACCGGCAACATCGGTGGCTCGAAGTCGCACGAATTCCATGTCCTCGCCGATTCCGGCGAGGATCTCATCGCGTTCTCGACCAGCGGCGATTTCGCCGCCAACGTCGAACTGGTGCCGGCACCGACACCAGCCGGTGCGCGACCGGTCGCGTCGGAGACGATGGCGACGGTCGACACGCCGACCCAGCACACCATCGAGGAAGTCACCGGTTTCCTCGGCATCGGCGCGGAGCGCGTGCTGAAGACACTCGTCGTCGGCGGCGTGGACGGTGGACTCGTCGCGCTGATCGTGCGCGGGGATCATGACTTGAACGCGGTGAAGGCGCAGTCACTGCCGGGCGTCGGCGCGCCGCTGCGATTTGCGAAGGCCCAGGAGATCGAGGCCGCTTTCGGCTGCGGTCCGGGCACGCTGGGGCCGGTCGGCATCGACATCGCGCTCTATGTCGATCACGCGGCGGCGCAGGTCGCGGACTTCGTCTGCGGCGCGAACCTCGCCGGCAAGCACCTGCGCGGCGTCAACTGGGGCCGCGATCTGCCGGAGCCGCAGTGTGTCGACATTCGCAACGTCGTCACCGGCGATCCGGTCCCGGATGGTCGAGGCACCCTCGAAATCAAGCGCGGCATCGAGGTCGGCCACATCTTCCAGCTCGGCACGAAATACAGCGACGCGATGAAGGCCCAGGTGCTCGACGAAAAAGGCAGCGCGGTGACGATGACGATGGGCTGCTACGGCATCGGCGTCTCGCGTATCGTCGCGGCCGCGATCGAGCAGAGTCACGACGACAAAGGCATCGTCTTTCCGGTGTCGATCGCGCCGTTCACGGTTGCCGTCGCGCCAATTCACATGCACAAATCCGAGCGTCTGCGCGCAGCAGCGGAGGCGCTCTACCAGCAGCTCGTCGAGGCCGGCGTCGACACCGTGTTCTATGACAGGAACGAGCGCCCTGGCGTGATGTTCGCCGACCTCGAACTCATCGGCGTGCCGCACCGGCTCGTCGTCAGCGATCGCGGCCTCGACAAGGGGACGCTCGAATACAAGGCGCGCACCGACGACGAAGCGCAGGACATCCCGCTCGACGAAGCCGTGGCGACGATCCTGCGCAAGCTGCCGCGCGGGTAGCACATCGATTCCCCGTGCCAGCGATGGCGCGACGCGCGCCGCCCGGGATACCGGGCGGCTCTGTTCGCTACACGATCGACGAATACTCGAACGCGCGGGTCAGGCACACCATCAGGTAGCCGAACAACACCAGCGTCGTCGACATGACGACCATCGTCGCCGTCTGCGCTTCGCGCGGTGGCGACGCAGGCTGACTGACGCACGCGGCCGCAATGGCCTCGACGTGCCTGTGATCCGTTCCGCAACACCCACCGAGCACCGTCAATTGCGGCAGTTTCCTGCGCATCGCGGCAAAGGCCGCGCCGAGCGCTGCCGGATCGCCATCGTCCAGTGTCGTCGATGCGTCGAGCTCCGCATGACTGCGCCGCGATGCATTGGCGCGAATGCCGCGCAGGCGCTGACACCAGGCGCCGCCGTCGAAGATGCGGTCGAAATGGTCCGGATGCGCGCAGTTCAACATGTAATACGCTGGCGCGCCGTTCGTCGCCGCATCGACGGCCTCGATCGCATCGCGCAGACCGACGCCGCTCGGCAATCGACCATCGGTTTCCACCGTGAACGAGACCACGACCGGCAGCCCGGCTTTCGTCGCCGCGCGCACGATGCCGATCGCTTCGGGAACATTCGTGAGCGTGAACGCGCTGACGAAATCGACCGCCATGTGCGCAAAACTCTCGATCTGCGTGCGGTGATAGGCCTCGTAGTCCGCCGCGGCATCGATCTGCACAGGTGCATAGGCATCGTGGCGTGGCCCGAGATTGCCGCTGACGACGATCGGAAGCCTGGTCGACGAATACTCGGCACGCAGTTCGCACATCAGCCTGATTGCGCGCGCATTGCGGTCGGCGAGTCCGGCGGCGGTATAGCCGAGCCGTTCGCCCCAGTCGGCGCTCGCGCGCCAGGTCGGCGCCTCGAGGATGAAACCGCAGCCGATGCTGGTCGCGTGATCGAGACAACGCCGATAGTAGCGGCGCAGGCGTTCGGTGCCGTCCTGAGTGTCGAGCAGCGTGAATGCGGCGAACGCGGGCAACTCGATGCCATCGTGGAAGATCAGCATGGTCTCGAGACCGACGTCGGTCAGAAACAGACGTGAGCCCAACTGGGGCAGCGTATGACTGAAGACATGCATGGCAGGATACTCCTTCCGTGTAGGACAAACGCCGTCGCGACCATCGCGAGCGGCATATTCGTCGTGCCGGAAGCATGCTGGGATTTACTGCGACGCGTGTGACAGTGCAGGATTTGTACTATCCCGCTACAAATTCTGTACTCCGGAGGGCGACACCATGTACGACTACGGAGAGTACTGCCCAATCTCGAAAGCCGCGCAGGTTCTCGGTGAACGCTGGACGTTCCAGATTCTGCGCGAGATGCACGTCGGCGTGACGCGCTTCAACGAGTTTCGACGCTATCTGCCGAAGCTCTCGCCGAGCCTGCTGAATCAACGCCTGCACATGCTCGAGGAACATGGCCTCGTGATGAAGCGTCGACGACCCGAGTCGCAGAGTTTCGAATATCAGTTGACCGAAGCAGGGCAGGCGCTGGGCCCGATCCTGATGTCGCTCGGCAACTGGGCTGCGGGCTGGATTGCAATGCAGTTCTGCGACACCGACGTGAATCTAGACGCGCTGATGCGTGACGTGCAGATGTCGCTCGTCGTCGATCGCCTGCCGGTCGGCCGTACGGTGCTGCTGTTCCAGTTCACCGATCTGGCAGCACGCAACAAGTGGTATCTCGTCACCAACCACGGAAGAGCGGAAATCTGCGACGAAGACCGAGGACTCGACGTCGACGTCTATGTCACCTGCGATTGCAAATGCCTCGCTGCGGTCTGGCATGGCGAGGCGCCACTGGCACCCGCGCTTGCCGACGGGCGCATCCGGTTGAGCGGCCCGCCCGCCCTGCTGCGCAGCTTCTCGGCATGGTTCGGGCGATCACCGTTCGCACAGACGCGGGAAATCTCTTTGAGTTCACCGACCGGGCGCGGCCTCCACGCACGCTAAGACAACGCTCCTTGCTTCCATATTCCGGGCGATTTGTGCAGATTATGGCAAGGCCCGGCGCGTGCACGCGACTTCGATTCACGGAGCGTCGCAGCGGCCAGGCAGCAAAAACTTGCCGTCTCAATGTCCAGAGGGAGATCGCATGAGCCTCATCCGCCTCGGCCCCAAGCCGCCACTGCTTGTCGCACCCGGAGATTCCGTCCACGACCTGACGCTGAAGCTCACCGAGCGCAACGTCGCCGCCGCAGCCGTTCTCGACGGCCCGGACCTGGTGGGTGTCGTGACCGAGCGCGACATCGTCAGGCACATCGTCGTGTCGACGCGCAATCCACACGACGTGACGGTCCGGGAAATCATGTCGAGTCCGGTCGTCACGGTCGATCTCGAGACGACGATCACTGCAGCGGTGTCGCTGATGCGCGCGAGGCACATCCGGCATCTCGTCGTGATCGACGATGATGGCAACGTGGTCGGCATGCTGGCGCTGCGTCATCTGCTGTACGCGGTGATGGACGATCTGGAACGGAATGTCGGCGATCTGACGAACTACATCATGATTGACAGCCCTGGCGGCTAGCTCCGGGATCCCGGGCTCTGCGCGACACGCGGGATCCGGCGCGCTTCGGATCGCCCTTGCCGCCGCCCATACGGTGCGTCTCGTCCATCCGGCGTGACGCCGGCAGGCGCGCTGACGACCCGCCACCCTCGTTCCGGCCCGTGGCGCGACGCGTATTGCATCGCGACGTCGCGCGCGGAGATCCCAGGTTTCGCCGGGTAAGCGCTTTCCGCTGCTCGCAAGCCGCGCGCGCTTCGCTACACTCCGGGCTCCGTACCAGGGAGCCACTGCCATGTCCGCTGCCGATGAACTGCCGGAACTCGACGCCCTGGATTTGCTCGTCGTCGTCGACAACGAGACCG
>JADZCB010000321.1 GCA_020851775.1 Gammaproteobacteria bacterium | reverse complement strand
CGGCGACCTGGCGCTCGAAGTCGAGCAGTCGCGCCGCCTCACGCGCGTAGATCGACGAGATCGGCCACGGCTTCATCGCGGCATACGCACGCCATTTTTCCGAATCGACATCGACGAAGTCGACGATGCGTCGCACGCCGTGCCAGTCGTCGCCGAGCAGGTATTGCGCCATCGGCGACGAATACGCAAACGCGACGTGCGGCTGCTCACGACGGCAGACCGCGGCCACCCAGGCAGCGAGGCTCGCGTCCCGGTAATACGGCAGGCTGAGCGCCTCGCCGCTCAGCAGCCCGCGCAGGCTCGCGACACGCTGCCGGCGCGGCTCGAGATCGACGACATGCAGATCGGTGCAGTATCCGCGCAAGGTATCGAGATGCACCCGATCGGCCGGATCGTCGATGAAGGTGCCGAGCAGCACGCGATAGCGCTCGGCGAGAAACTTCAGGATATGGAACGAACGGATCTTGTCGCCCTTGTTCGGCGGATACGGGATCCGGTGGCTCAGGAACAGCAGACTGTCCATCGGCTCACGCGAGGTACGGCGATACGAACGGACCCAGGAAGTTCGCGAGCGGCAACGGGAGCTTCTTCCAGGTATCGACCGCGAGCGCGTATTTCGGGTTGTTCGGATTGCGATCGGGCAGCGTGTGCTGTTTGACGAGATGGTACTGGTAATGGAGCGGCTCGGGCTCGAAGCCCCAGTTCTTCTTGAACGCATAGGACCCGCTGTCGCGTTTGCTGCGTCCGTAGTCGAAACAGCGGATGCCCTGTTCGCAGGCCGTGCGCATCACTTCCCAGTACATGAAGTCGTAGGCTTTCAACTCGCGCGCCGCCGGGAGACCGCCACCGTAATACGGCATGATGGTGTCCTTGTAGACGAACGACAGCACCGAACTGACGGCGTTCGCTCCGTCGAATACGGTGGTCACGCGACAACGCGACGCGAACGTCTGGTACAGCATCTCGAAATAACGGCGCGGAAAGACCGGCGTGCCGAGATTGCGCACGCTGGTCGCGTAGATGTGAAAGAAGTGCTCGAGCGAGGTTTCGTCGCGGCTGACGAGCCCGGCCGCGATGCCCTTGCGCACCATCGCGCGCTGCTTGCGCGGAATGGCTTTCATGTTCTCGTCGACGTCGGCGGACAGCGCGCGTCGGAACAGCACGTACGTCTCGCTCTTCGTCGGCCAGTCGGCGGCCAGCGGGCGCGTATGGCGCAATTCGAGATGATCGACGCCGAACCGCTCGGCGAGCGCGCTCGCTTCCGCCAGCAAGGCGCGTTCGACGCTCGCATCGTCGGCAATCACCCCGCCCTGCACACAGAACGGCAGTGACACCAGAGAATCACCGAACAACATGCTCTTGACGCGCACGAGCGGCAGCACGCCCGCGATCGCCTCACCGCGCAGCGCCATCAGGTAGTGCGCGCGGAAACCGACCGCACGTTCGAGCACGTCGCGCCAGCCGAGCAGATGGAAGAACGTCCCTTCCGGGTGGCGATCGACGTACGCGTCCCACCGCGCGGCATCGGCCGCCTGTGGGCTCGCCAACATCACTGCGGGCATCCGGGCGGCGTCCGACTCGACAATCGGCAGCGGTGCGTTCATGTCGCGTATACCTCGTCCATGCGGCCCCAGCGGAAATCGCGCAACAGCCTACGCAGGCGTTGTTCGACCTTCGTCAGGTTCATGTAATGACGGAGCCTGGTCTTCACGCCGATGCCTCGCTGCCGGGGTTGTGCCGGATCGATTTCCCACGGGTGCATGTAGAAGATGCAGGGCTGGCCGTCGTGCGCGTTGACGTGGGCGACGCACCAGCGGAAGAACGCATATGGATACAGGCGGAAGAATCCGCCACCGCTGCACGGCAGATTGCGCCCGCCGACGCGCAGCGTCGAGATCGGGATCTCGAGGATGCCGGACGCATCACGATAAGGCGTGCGGGGTGCGTGCGGGATGCCGTAGAGATCGTGTCTGACCGGCGCGACGCTCGAACTGTAGGCGTAACCGCAGTCGCGCAGGACTGCGTAGACCCAGCGGTTGTCGTCGCGGAACGAGAACGTCGGCGCCCGATAGCCGCGCACCGCGACGCCGCCCGCGTCTTCGAGGATCTGCTTCGCCTTCGCGATGTCGCGCTGGAATTGGGTCGGATCCATGGCCGTGACGCGGGTGTGATCGTAGCCGTGGCTCGCGAGTTCATGACCGTCGGCGACGATTCGACGCACGAGCGCCGGATAGCGTTCCGCGACCCAGCCGAGCGTGAAGAACGTCCCTTTGACCGCGAATTCATCGAGTAGATCGAGCATCCGCTGCATGTTGGACTCGACACGGTTGGTCTGAGAGTCCCACTTGTCGCGCGCGATATGACGCTCGAAGGCGGCGACCTGAAACCAGTCTTCGACGTCGACCGTGAATGCGTTGATCATGGAGTGCCTTCCTGGTCGAACCCGGTCCGGAGCGTCGCCGCCGCTGCCTGCATCGTCGCGCCGCTGCGCCGGCGACGGCAACCCGGCGATCGTCTCCCGGAAGCAGGCTTATCGGACGGCGACGAGGTCGCCTTTAGCAAGCGTGCGCTCAGCGCAGGAAATAGACGGCTGCGGCGACGGCGATACCGAACACCGTGCCGAGCATCGCCGCCATCCACCACGACATGCCGCGCCGTGAACCGGCGGCGTCGGCGGCCGCCGCATGCGCCTCGGGCGCCCGGTTCAGATCGCCGGACAGGTTATCAAATGCCCGCTGCATCACGGCGAGCTTCGCCTCGAGTTTGCGGATTTCCACGATCGCCGCCTGATCGCCGATGGGCTCGGTGCGCGGTTCGGCCCCGCTCTGCTCGCGGGCCGTGCCCGCGCGTGCCGCCCGCAACACCGGCGGCCGGTCCGGCCCTTCGTCTTCCTGCTTCTCGGCTTCCTGCTCCTGCGCAATCTCGGAGGTGATCGCACGCAGCCCGGCGAAGGTCAGCGCGTGCGCATCGTCGAGACTCGCGTTCAGCAGCAGCCGATCCATCAGCGTGTTGATGCGACGGGGCACACCGGACGTGAACTGGTAGACGCCCATGTAGACGTCGTTTTCGATCTGCGGATCGCTGGTCCAGCCGACCTTCGCGAGCCGGTGCTTGATGTAAGTCTCCGTTTCGGCCGGTGTCAGCGGCTTCAGGTGGTAGGCCGCGAGCACGCGCTGGCGCAACTGCTCGAGTCCCGGCGAGCGCATCACGGCGCGGAACTCGCGCTGGCCGAGCAGGAAGCTCTGCACGACCGGCATGCCCTTGTAGTCGAAATTCGACAGCATGCGCAGCTCCTCGAGCGAGCTGCGCGGCATGTTCTGCGCTTCGTCGACGACCAGCAACACCCGCTTGCCTTCGTCGATGCAGCTCTTGAAGAAGACTTCGAGGTTCTTCAGCAGCGCGGCCTTCGACAGGCGCTCATAGGGCAGATCGAACTCGGAACAGACGATGCGCAGCAGATCGTTTTCGTTGACATTGGTCGAGACGATCTTCGCCGCGACGACGTTCGTCGAGTCGAGCTCGCGGAACAGGTTGTTGACCAGCATCGTCTTGCCGGTGCCGACGTCGCCGGTGACGATGATGAAGCCCTGTCCCTGCTGCAGTCCGTAACGCAGGTAGGCCATCGCGCGTTGATGGCCCGCACTTTGAAAGAAGAAACTCGGATCCGGATTGAGCTGGAACGGCTTGCCGGTGAACTTGTAGAACTCTTCGTACATCGTCGCGAAAGGGAACTGCGCAGTGAGCGGATCAGAACGCGACGCTGAGCGAGCCGGTCACCGCGTTTTCGGTGAAATCGTCCGACGCGTCGCCCGACACGCTGTCCATATACTGGTAACTCAAGCGCGAACTGACGTGCGGCCCGACCGTGTAGGTGACGTACGGGGAAAACGAGATGAAGTCCGAGGTCCCTTGCGCGTTGTCGGACTCGCGCGTCTGCCAGTCGGCGCTCATGCCGGCGGCAAGCCGGTAGGAGAAACGATGGGTCCAGCTTCCGCCGAACCCGAGCAGCGAGTCGGCAGCCTGGCTGCGCGTGGATTCCTGTTCGTTGCGGTTGACGCGCATCGTGAAACTGTCGCGCTTGCGGTTGAACGCGATGTTCGACGTGAAATTGCGGGAAATGAACACGTCGTCGGTCAGACCGAGCTGATTCAGCGGCAGCGATGGATCGGCATTGCCCAGCGGGTCGATCACAGGGTTGCCGAACGCATCGACGACGGTGAACACCTGCTGATCTCGCAGCACTTCCGCGGTGGTGCGGAGATCCTCGCTGTAGGCGCCCGTGAGGATGAAGCGCCGCCAGCGGTGCGAGAAACTGAAGTTCTTGGTGCTGCCGAACGCTCGCTCGCCATAGCTGCCGGTCAGCGAGGTGCGCGGCGTCGGGTTGAGGGTGGCGCCCAACTGCCAGTTCAGGCCGCTGCGCAGCCCGCCGCCATCGGTCGAGAAGTCGTTGAACTCGTAGCCGATGCTGCTGTTGAGCCTGACGAAACGGTTGATCCGGTAATTCAGTGAGTTGTTCCAGCGCTGGAACAGCGAACGTCGCCCGGTATCGCCACCGTCGTTCTCACGCCGCGAATAGGTCGATCCCCATCCGAAGCGCTGGAAACGGCGTCCGCTGTCGACGTTGAAGTTCGTGTCGAGCATCTGGCCGCCGCCGATGCCGCTGCCGCCCTGATCGCCGGTGGAGACGTCGCTCCAGTTCATGCGGCCGGTGAAATTCGCCCAGGTGCCGAACTTGTGCCGGACTTCCGGCATGAATCCATAGCTGACGGCATCACTGCGATTCGCGGTGTTGCGAGCGTTGCGGTTGCGGTTGGAGATCTGCCCGAGGGTGTTGGTGACCGTCGGGTACATCGACGCGAAGGCGCTGACGAACACCTGATCTCGCACGATCTCGCCGCGCGTATTGGTCTGCAGCAGGTGCGTCAGTTGCGACTGATCACTGTTGTTGAGATAGACCTGTTTCTGCGCGGTGTACTCCGTCGACATGTTCACACGACGGCCCTTGCCGAACAGCGACAGACCCGGCGACAGGCTCGTGACCCAGTCGCTGCTCGGTTCGTCGTTCTCGCTGACCAGCAGCGCGTTGTCGGTATAGGTTTCGGACAGACCGAGCCGTGGCTGGATGCGCCATTCACCGGCGAGCGTATGCGGGCTCGGCAACGCGACGGCACCCGCGACAACGGCAAGCAGCCCTCTCCACCATCGATGCTGCCGCCGCGACATCTGGCCTGCGCGCGCGTGCGGATCAGGACTTGGGCTGCTGGCTGCCGTAGCCATAGCCGTATCCGTAGCCGTAACCATGTCCGTATTGACCGTACCCGTATCCGTAGTTGCCGCCCGCGGCCTGGTGGCGAATCTTGTTCAGCACGAGTCCGGTGATCTGGACGTGTTCGAGCGCCGACAACGTGCGCTTCAGCGTTTCGCGCGCGGTCTTGTAGGCTTCGACGACGAGCACGACCTGACCGATCAGCGGCGCCAGCGCCGCCGCACCGGACATCGCGAGCACCGGCGGGGCATCGAAAATGATGAGACGATCGGCGTAGCGCGTCGCGAGTTCACTCGCGAGCTTGATCATCGCCTGGCTCGCGAGACGCTCCGTGATGCCGTCCCGGATCGTTCCCGCCGGCACGAACGACAGCGTCGGCACGTTCGTGCGCTGGATGATGTCCGCGAGATCGAGATCGGGATGCGCGAGATAATCGTACAGGCCGGTGCGGTTGAAGGCACCGAACAGCCGGCTCAAATCGGACTTCAGGATGTCGCTGTCGATCGCGAGTACCGTGCGGTCGATTTCCATCGCGATGCTCATCGCGAGGTTCATCGTGGTATAGGTCTTGCCCTCCCCCGGCATCGAACTCGTCACCATGATGAGGTTGGCCGGCGTGCCGAGCGCCGTCGCACCCGGCGTCGCGTTCGCGATCAGCCGGCGTTTGACCTGCTGGAACTCCTCCGACAGACGCGACGCCGGGTCGCCGGGCACCAGGAAACCGAGGCGCCGCAGGCGTTCGAAGTCGAGTTCGAGCGTCGGGCGCCCGAACTGCTGGCGGGAGGGCGACGTACCCGAATCGGAGGTCGTCACGTGCGACGCTGGCGGGGCGACGTCGGCAGCCGGGAGCGATGATGGCACGTCCGCGGCAGGTGTTGCCGGCGCAGCGAGTGCGTCTGGCGCCGCGGTCGCCTCGCCGGCCGTCGCCGTCCCGGCCGGTGCTTCGGGTTCACCGCCGAGCCTGCGCATCGCGCGTTCGATAGTACTCACGCAATCATTCCTATCACGGACGAAATCTTGCCGTGTAAATCGATTCCCATCACGAACATCACGACCTGTCCGGCGTAGACGAGCACGAGCCCTGCGAGCGCCGCCGAAAAGGCCATCAGTTCGTAACGACGCTGCTGGCGGTGCAGCGGACTGCTCGTCAGGCTGATCACGCCGATGACGGGCAGACCGGTGATGTCCTTCAGATCCGGTACGTCGATGATGCGCGGGTTCAACTGCGACAACACGGCCGATAGCCCGCCGCCGATACCGAGGCCGGCGAGCAGCACGATGCTCGAGAACAGCAGCCGGTTCGGGCCGGTCGGCAGCAACGGCACGCGCGGCGGTTCGATGATCTTGACCTTGACGTCGTCTTCGCTCTGGTCGGCTTCCTGCGACATGTAGGCGAGTTCGCGGCGCTTCAGCAGTTCGTCGTACTGGGATTTGTTGACCTCGTAGTCACGGTTCAGCCGGGCGAGTTCGGCTTCGACCTCGGGCACCGTGTCGACCTTCTTCTCCAGTTCAGTGACGCGCCGTTCGAATTCCTGCACGCGCGTCTGCAGGCCGGCGACCATCGCGTCCGCTTCCGCGGCCTGCAACTGGAGTTGCTGCTTGAACGGATTGCCCATCATCGCCGCAAAGTCGTCCTCCGCCGCGGCAGGTGGCTTCTCCTTCGCTTCCTGCGCGAGTTCCTGCTTGCGCGCGTCGACCTTGACCTTCAGATCTTCGATCATCTTGCGCATCGCCACGACGTCCGGGTGCTTCTCCGTGTAGGAGACCAGCAGATCGTCGATGCGGTTGTTCAGCTCGACAATTTTGCCTTCGTACTGGGCGATTTGGGTGTCGACCTCCTCGGCCGACAGATCCTCGTCGAGCGCGAACGGGTCTTGGACAGTCGTGTTGGCGTTCGCCGCCTGCTCCTTCAACTGATCGCGTCGGCGCATGCCTTCCTCGAGCGCCAGTTGCGCTTCCTTGAGCTGCGTATG
>JADZCB010000320.1 GCA_020851775.1 Gammaproteobacteria bacterium | reverse complement strand
TGCTGTACTCGATGATCAACGAAGGTGCGCTGATTCTCGACGAGGGCATTGCCTATCGCTCGAGCGACATCGACATCGTGTTCTGCCATGGCTACGGCATGCCACGCTATCGCGGCGGCCCGATGCAATACGCCGATGCGGTCGGCCTGGACAAAGTCGTCACTGCGATGGAGAAATACCGCAAGCGCTACGGTGACCTGTACTGGAAGCCGGCACCCCTGCTCGCGAAACTCGCCGCCAGCGGCCAGAGTTTCGCCCAGTGGAGTGCGTCGAAGCGCTGAGCCCGTGTCCGTGGTCCCGCTGCCGCCGACAGGTAGCGGGGCCACGATCCCTCTCATGAACTGCCGCCCTCACTGCGGTGCCTGTTGCATCGCGCTGTCCATTTCGTCACCGCTGCCGGGCATGCCGCATGGCAAACCCGCCGGCGTGCCGTGCCCGCATCTGCTGCCCGATCGCCACTGCGCGATCTACATGGATCCCGCACGACCCGCCTGCTGTGCGGGCCTCGCGCCTTCGCTCGAGATGTGTGGTGACGATCCCGCCCAGGCACTCGCCTATCTTGCACGGCTCGAGCGCCTGACGGCGCCCTGAGGGCGCCACCACCGACTCAAGACGGCGTCCCGTGAGCCGCTAACACCGCTGACCGATGGGGGTATCGGTCACGAGGTTCAGAGACTTCCGGGTTTCATTCCGTGCTGAAAAAAATCGACGTCGAACACCTCCGGCTGGGCATGTTCCTCAAGGAGCTGTGCGGTTCATGGATGGACCACCCGTTCTGGAACACGCGCTTCCTGCTGCAGGACCCCGCCGATCTCGCGCGTATCCGCGCCAGCGGCATCAAGCAGTGCTGGATCGATACGAGCCGCGGACTCGATGTCGAAGGCGGGGAGGGAGAGACCCGCGAGGAGGCCGACGCCAAGGCCGAGGCCGCGCTGATTCAGGTCACGCAGGCACCCGAGCCGGTGCTCGTTGCGGCGACGGCAGCGGAGGAATTGAAACGCGCGCGGATGATCTGCTCGAAGGCCAGAAAGGCCGTCGTGTCGATGTTCAAGGAAGCGCGCATGGGCCAGTCGATTGAGACTGCGGGACTCGCCCCGCTGGTCGAGGAGATCACGGCGTCCGTCCTGCGCCATCCTGGCGCCCTGATCAGCCTCGCCCGCCTGAAGAACCAGGACGACTACACCTACATGCATTCGGTCGCGGTCTGCGGCCTGATGGTATCGCTCGCGAAACGACTCGGACTCGATGCGCAGATGACGCGCGAAGCCGGGCTCGGCGGGCTCGTCCATGATCTCGGCAAGGCACGCATCCCGCTCGCGATTCTGAACAAGCCGGGCAAGCTCACGGACGAGGAATTCACGATCGTCAAGGATCACCCGACGGCCGGCTACCAGATGCTGCTCGAGGCCGGCAATGTCGGGTCGGTACCGCTCGATGTCGCGCTCCATCATCACGAAAAGATCGACGGCTCAGGGTACCCGCACAGACTGAAGGACGACACGATCACCCTGTTCTCGAAGATGGGTGCCGTGTGTGACGTCTACGACGCGATAACCTCGAACCGTCCGTACAAGGCGGGCTGGGATCCGGCCGAGGCGCTGCGCAAGATGACCGAGTGGGCGCCCGGACATTTCGACACCGCGGTGTTCCAGGCCTTCGTCAAATCGGTCGGCATCTATCCGCTCGGCTCACTGGTCCGCCTCGAATCGGGTCTGCTCGCCGTGGTCTGCGAAACACGGCCCGACGCGCTGCTGAAGCCGACGGTGAAGACGTTCTATTGCACCCGCCGCCGCGAACGCATGCATGTGAAGCTGCTCGATCTGTCGAAGCCGAACGTCGCGGATCGTATCGTCGGCTGGGAGTCGCGCGAAAAATGGCCGTTCCGCGATCTGGACGAGATGTGGACAACGGTCGGGGCGAGTGCGGTGCCGGCGTGAGTCCCGGTGTCGCCGCTTTCGCGCCCTCTCATGCACCTGCTCTCGTGAACATGACCTGAGGATCGCCAGCCTTCGTCGCGTACAGCTCTTCACTCTCTGCAGTGCGAACAAGGCTCTTCACCCACCACGTCGCCCGTCGCTGAACCGTCTGCTTCCCTCACTGGCAGACCTCGCGGCAGCGGCATCAGCCCCGCGCCGCCCACCAGCACATGGACACCCGACGGCGTGCCCCTGCGTGTTTCACGCCATGCCGGGCCGTTCCTGAAGTCAACGCCTGCAACTGCAGCCGGTCCCGCGGCGAACACAAGCGGTGGTCCCCGCCTGGCTACCCGCTTCGGGTAGTAGTGACCGCCCTGGATAGCGGCATCAAATAGGCGGGAAGAGGGTGATCCTCCGGACGGTGATATGAGAGAAATTTGCATCGACAATGGCGGTACGCTCACCGATATCTGCGTATTCGAGGGTGAGAAGGTCTTCTATACGAAGACACTGACGACGCCATACGATTTGTCGGATTGCTTTATATCCGGGCTGCGCAAGGTTTCGGGCGTCATTTACGGCCAGGAAGATGTCGAGAGACTTCTGTCCGAGACCGCCAGCATCCGGTATTCGACCACCCAGGGCACGAATGCCCTCGTGCAGCGCAAAGGGCCACGGATCGGCCTTGTCGTTTCCGGCGACTTCGACATTCACGAGTTGACTGCCAACAGTGCGCAGCGCGAACTCTTCGCCACCATCGTCGGTGAACGGCTGGCCCGGGTGAGCGCCGACGAGATGACGGGCCTCATATCGTCATCGTCCGTATCCGAGGTGGCAACCGACCTGATGTCGTCAGGCGCCGACCGGCTCGCGATATGCCTCGCCGGACCGGGCTATGCCAAGGCCGAACGGTCGTTTGCGGCGACCTACCAGGTCGGGTTTCCGCAGCATTTGCTGGGCACCATTCCTTATACGCTCTCGCATGAGATTGCGGGCGATGCGGTTGCCGCGCGGCGGATCTGGACGACGCTCTTCAATGCCTTCCTGCACAACCCGATGGAACGCTTCCTTGTCAGCGCTCAACGGCGACTGGCCGATTCAAAAAGCGCCAGTCCGCTCCTGATCTTCCGCAACGACGGCGGAACGGCGAGAGTCTCGAAGACTGCGGCTATCAAGACCTACAGCTCCGGCCCACGAGGCGGGCTGGAGGCGATGGCCGCAGCGTCGGCGCAGCGCGGATATCGACGCGCGGTTTCGATCGATGTCGGCGGTACATCGTCCGACTTCGGCCTAGTCGAGGGCGGAACGATACGGACAGCCCCGCGCGGAGCGATCGAGCGCGTTCCTGTGTCTCTGGCGATGAGCGACATCGTGAGTGTCGGCATCGGCGGTGGGTCGATCATTCGGGTGGAGGAAGGCGCGATCAAGGTCGGCCCGCAAAGCGTCGGCTCCGTGCCTGGGCCAGCATGTTTTGGACTGGGTGGGCAGCAAGCGACCATCACGGACGTGGCATTGGCGCTTGGAATAATCGACCCGGGAAGCTTCTTCGGTGGCGAAATGATCCTCGATGTCACACGGTCGCGCGCCGCGATCGATGCGCATGTGGGTGGTCTTCTCGGGCTCGAGACGACCGCAGCGGCACTGCGGATGAAGGACGTCTGGACCGAGTGCCTCGCGGCCAGCCTGAATGAGCATGTCACTCCGAATGGCGATGCGATCCTCTTTGCATTTGGCGGCGCCGGTCCCCTGCTGATGTCCGCAGTGGCCGCCGCCGCCGGCTACCGTTCGGTCTTCATACCGAGGATGGCAGCAGTGTTCAGCGCCTATGGCATCGGTCATGCCGGGCTGACGCAAAGCTATGAGTTGTCGAT
>JADZCB010000319.1 GCA_020851775.1 Gammaproteobacteria bacterium | reverse complement strand
CGAGCAGGTTGGGATAGGTCGGCTTGTCGCGGTCGATGTCCGACCCCTGCCGCTTGCCGATCACTTCGGTCGCGCCCTCGACATCGAGGATGTCGTCCTGGACCTGGAAGGCGAGACCGATGCTGCGTGCATACACGTCGAGCGCCTGCGCCGCCTGCGTATCGGCACCGCCCGCCGCCATGAAGCCGAGCAGGACGCTGGCGCGGATCAGCGCGCCGGTCTTGTGCAGATGCATGTTCTCCAGCTCGCCCAGCGTGATTTTCTTGCCGACCGCCGCGAGATCGATCGCCTGCCCGCCCGCCATGCCGAGCGACCCGCTCGCGTCGGCGAGCAGGCCAATCATCTCCACGCGCCGCGCGGCCGGCACCATGAGCCGCGTGTCGTGCGCGAGCGCGTGAAACGCGAGCGCCTGCAGCGCGTCGCCGGCCAGAATCGCCGTGGCTTCGTCGTAGGCGCGATGACAGGTCGGGCGTCCGCGCCGCAGATCGTCGTCATCCATCGCCGGCAGATCGTCGTGCACCAGCGAATACGCATGAATGAACTCGACGGCAGCGGCGCTGCTGTCGAGGCGCTCGAGATCGGCGCCGACGGCCTCGCCGGTGGCGTAGACCAGCACCGGCCGCACGCGTTTGCCAGGGCCGAGGACGGCATAGCGCATGGCCTCGTGGAGGCGGGCCGGCTCGCGCGTGGCAACCGGCAGCCAGTGGTCCAGGGCCCGTTCGGCGCGGGACTGATGCGCCTTCAGGTGGGTTTCAAAGTTCATCCTCGTCGGGATCCTCGCCGCTTGTATCGTTCTCGTCGCCGTCGTGCACCAGGGGCTCGAGCCTTTCGCCGTCCGGCCCGGCACCGAGGCGCTGTACCTTCTGCTCCGCGTCGCGCAGTGCCTGCTGGCAGGCCCGCGCCAGGGCGACGCCGCGCTCGAAGTTGCCGAGCGCTTCCTCGAGCGGCAGATCGCCGCGTTCCATGCGCATGACGAGCTGTTCGAGTTCAGCGAGGTCGGCTTCGAAATTCGGTGTGTGGCGTTTCTTCACGGATGGTGCCCGGCGCGGCGGCGCGCCGGCACTCTACAGAGGGCCCGCAGGCGGAGCAATGCGTCGCTCGCCGATGCATCGACGTCGCGGGCGCGGCTTGCAATCGTCGAAAGCGATGGCATAGAGTGGAGCTGGGTTTAGACTGAATCTAAATAAAGAGGTAGATCCCCCATGGCCTGCGGACATGCTGCCTCGACTCCCGCGGGGCGGGGCACGGCGCATACGATCGGACCAAGGGGCTGACTCACACCGGGATCCGGCACCGCCCGCTCCCATCAGCATCGACTCAGGAGGATCACCATGCCGTCACTCAAGGGCACCAGAACCGAAGAAAACCTCAAGGCCGCGTTCGCCGGGGAATCCCAGGCGAACCGTCGTTACCTGTACTTCGCGCAGAAGGCCGACGTCGAAGGCTACAACGACATTTCGGCCGTGTTCCGTTCGACTGCCGAAGGCGAGACGGGTCACGCTCACGGCCATCTCGAGTATCTCGAGCAGGTCGGCGATCCGGCGACCGGCGAGCCGATCGGCACGACGTCGCTGAATCTCAAGGCCGCGATCGCGGGCGAGACGCACGAGTACACCGACATGTACCCGGGCATGGCGAAGGCCGCGCGGGAGGAAGGCTTCTCCGAAATCGCGGACTGGTTCGAGACGCTGGCAAAAGCCGAGCGCTCGCACGCCAACCGTTTCCAGAAAGCCCTCGACTCGATGAACTGACGGCGCGCCGGACGTTCGCGCCAAGTCGCGTCGCATAGCACGCACACGAAGCCGGGCCCGCCCGGCTTCGTCGCATTCGACGCCCGCGCTTCGCGCACGAGCCCGGGCGGCAGCGGAGGAGGAAAGCACATGGCGAGAGAAGGCAGTCTGGAAGCCCCGACCCGGCATCCGCTCGACTGGCGATCGGAGTCGTTCTACGACACGGACGCGCTGTACGCGGAACTCGCACGCGTCTACGACATCTGTCACGGCTGTCGGCGCTGCGTGAGCCTGTGTCATGCGTTTCCGACGCTGTTCGATCTCGTCGACGAGTCGCCGACGATGGAAGTCGACGGCGTGCAGCCGTCGGACTACTGGAAGGTCGTCGACCAGTGCTATCTGTGCGATCTGTGTTATCTGACCAAATGTCCGTATGTGCCGCCGCACGAGTGGAATGTCGATTTCCCGCATCTGATGCTGCGGGCCAAGGCGGTCAAATTCCGGGAAGGCGATCTGCCGTTGCGCGATCGGGTGTTGACCGCGACCGACGTCGTCGGCCGCATCGCGTCGATTCCCGTTGTCGCGCAGACCGTCAACGCGGTGAATCGCATGAAACCTGCGCGCGCGTTGCTGGAGAAGTCCCTCGGCATCCACGCCGAGGCGCCGCTGCCAACCTTCGACAGTCGCACCGCACGCAGGCGGCTCGCCGATCTGCCGGGAGCCTCGGATGTCGCGGTACCGACGCCCGAGACGACGGGCAGGGTCGCGATTTTTCTGACCTGTTACGGCAACCGGAACGCACCGCAGGTCGTCGAGGATCTCGTCGCCGTGCTCCGCCACAACGGGATCGATGTGCGCATCACCGGCAACGAGGTCTGCTGCGGCATGCCGAAGCTCGAGCTCGGTGATCTGGACACCGTTGCGCGCCACAAGGATCGCAACGTCGGACAACTCCTGCCGCTGGTCGAGCAGGGTTACGATCTGATCGCGCCGATTCCGAGCTGCGTACTGATGTTCAAGCAGGAGCTGCCGCTGATGTTCCCGGAGGACAGCGCGGTCCAGCGGATCCGCAAGGCATTCTTCGATCCCTTCGAGTATCTGATGCACCGACATCGTGCCGGCCTGTTGAAGACCGATTTCCAGCGTGGACTCGGCAGCATCGGGCACCATGTGCCCTGTCACCAGCGCGTACAGAATATCGGGCTGAAGACGAAGGAGGTGCTCGAACTCGTGCCGGACACCAAAGTCACCGCGATCGAACGCTGCTCGGGTCACGACGGCACGTATGCGGTGAAGGTCGAGAACTACGCGTACGCAAAGAAGATCTGTGCGCCGGTGGTCGGACGTATCGTCGAGGGCGACTTCGATCATTATCTCAGCGACTGCCCGATGGCGGGCGAGCTGATACAACAGGGCGTCGCGACACGGGAAGCCACCTCGGCGTTCTCGCTGCTGCGACAGGCCTACGGGATCTGAGCATGGCACACGCACCGTCCCTGACGCCCGACGATCTGATGTCGCTGGAAACCTATCACCGTGAGCGGCCCGCGTTCCGCGAAGCCGTGCTCAGGCACAAGACGGCGCGCCAGGTCTGTCTCGGCGCGCATGCGACGCTCTACTACGAGGATCGCTTGACGATCCAATACCAGATCCAGGAGATGCTGCGCGTCGAACGCATTTTCGAGGCGGACGCGATCCAGGCGGAACTCGCGGCCTATACCCCGTTGATCCCGGATGGCGACAACTGGAAGGCGACGTTCATGCTCGAATATACCGACGTCGACGAACGCAAGGAGGCGCTGGCGCGGCTCGTCGGCATCGAGCACCAGGTGTGGATGCAGGTCGGCGGCAGCGCCCGCGTGACGGCCGTCGCCGACGAGGACATGGAACGTTCCAGGGCGGCGAAGACCTCGGCCGTGCATTTCATGCGTTTTCAGCTCACGCCGGACATGGTCCGGGCGGCACGCGCCGGTGCGCCGATCGCCATCGGCGTGTCGCATCCGCTCTACACCTACAGCGTCGATCCCGTGTCCGAAGCGGTGCGTGCCACGCTCGCCGCCGATCTCGTCGATCCAGCTTGACCGCACGCGGTCCTTGACGGACCATCCGCGCGCATTTCGCCCGCGCCGGCCGTCCGTGGCCGGCGCCTTCCACCATCGAATTCCAGGAGCGACGGGTGAGCGCGCGATACGACGCGGCTGACATCGAAGTCTTGACCGGTCTCGAACCGGTCCGCAAACGCCCCGGGATGTACACCGATACGTCCCGGCCCAATCACCTCGTCCAGGAAGTCGTCGACAACAGTGTCGATGAAGCGCTGGCCGGGCACTGTTCACGCATCGACGTCGTGTTGCACGCCGATGCGTCGGTGACGGTGACCGACGACGGTCGCGGCATGCCGGTCGACATCCATCCCGGCGAGCGCCTGTCCGGCGTCGAGGTCATCCTCACCAGGCTGCATGCGGGCGGCAAGTTCTCGGGCAAGCACTACAAGTTTTCCGGCGGTCTGCACGGCGTCGGCGTGTCGGTCGTCAACGCGCTGTCGTCGAAGCTCGAAGTACGCGTCAAGCGCGGCGGTGTCGAATATGCGATGGCGTTCGCCGGCGGTGACCGTCAGTCGGAACTCGCCGAAGTCGGCCGCGTCGGCCGCCAGAACACGGGCACCAGCATCCGCTTCTGGCCCGATGGACGCTTCTTCGACACGCTCAGGATCGCGGTGCCGCGCCTGAAGCACCTGCTGCGGGCGAAGGCGGTGCTGTGTCCCGGCCTGCGCGTCACGCTGACCGACGAAGAGACGCAGGAGACCGACACCTGGTATTACGAAGACGGCCTGCGCGGCTATCTCGGTGCCGCGATGGCGGATGCCGATCTCGTGCCGGCCGAAGCGGTGCAGGGCGCGCTGGAGACCGAACACGCGGCGGTGATCTGGGCCTTGCAATGGCGTGCGGACGACGGCGAACTCGTCGCCGAAAGTTACGTGAATCTGGTGCCGACCGCGCAGGGCGGCACCCACGTCAACGGCCTGCGGCAGGGCCTGCTCGAAGCCTTGCGGGAGTTCTGCGAGTTCCGCAACCTGCTGACGCGCGGTATCCGGATCACGGCCGACGACTGTACCGAACGGCTCGCCTACGTGCTGTCGCTGAAGATGCTCGAGCCCCAGTTCTCCGGCCAGACCAAGGAGCGCCTGTCGAGCCAGTCGGCCGCGGCCGTCGTCGCCACCGCCGTGCGCGACGCCTTCAGCCTGTGGCTGCACCAGCACGTCGAATCCGGTGAACGCATCGCGCAACTCGCGATCGAACGCGCCCAGCAGCGTCTGAAGGCCGCGAAGGCCGTGGTGCGCAAGAAAGTGGCCGGCAACGGGCCTGCGCTGCCGGGCAAGCTCGCCGACTGCACCTCGAACGATCTCGGTGAATCGGAACTCTTTCTCGTCGAAGGCGATTCGGCCGGTGGTTCGGCGAAGCAGGCCCGCGACAAGGATTACCAGGCGATCCTGCCGCTGCGCGGCAAGATCCTGAACACCTGGGAGGTCGAATCGGCGCAGGTGCTGGCGTCGCAGGAAGTCCACGACATCGCGGTCGCGATCGGTGTCGATCCCGGCAGCCGTGATCTCGAGGGACTGCGCTACGGCAAGATCTGCATTCTCGCCGACGCCGATTCCGACGGTGCGCACATCGCGACGCTGCTGTGCGCGCTGTTCG
Organism: Gammaproteobacteria bacterium; assembly: GCA_020851775.1. Classification (GTDB taxonomy): domain Bacteria; phylum Pseudomonadota; class Gammaproteobacteria. The sequence continues at coordinate 1,675 of JADZCB010000319.1, read as the reverse complement.
TGCGGCATTTCCGCGCGGTCGTCGTCGCCGGTCACGTGTTCGTCGCGATGCCGCCGCTGTACCGGATCGATGCCGGCAGGGAAGTGTTCTACGCGCTCGACGACGGTGAGCGCGAGTCGATAGTCGCGCGCATCCAGGCCGATCGCGTCAAAGGCAGGATCAACGTGCAGCGTTTCAAGGGGCTCGGCGAAATGAATCCCTCACAGCTCCGGGAAACGGCGATGCTGCCGGCCTCGCGGCGCCTCGTGCAGCTCACGATCGATGACGAACTGGCGACCGACTCGATGATGGACATGCTGCTCGCCAAGAAGCGCGCGGGCGACCGGCGCGAGTGGCTCGAGCGCAAGGGGAATCTGGCCGGCAACCTCGCGGCGTTGCCGTGATCCACACAGGAACCAGCATGCATGGGTGAGAAGGTCCACATCGATCGCAAGCCGTTGCGGGAGTTCACCGAACAGGCCTATCTCGACTACTCGATGTACGTGATCCTGGATCGCGCGCTGCCGCATCTCGGCGACGGTCTCAAACCCGTTCAGCGGCGCATCGTCTATGCGATGTCGGAGCTCGGGCTGAACGCGGCCGCGAAACACAAGAAGTCGGCGCGCACCGTCGGCGACGTGATCGGCAAGTTCCATCCCCATGGGGATTCGGCCTGCTACGAAGCGATGGTGCTGATGGCGCAGCCGTTCAGCTTCCGCTACCCGCTGATCGACGGTCAGGGCAACTGGGGCGCGCCGGACGATCCGAAATCGTTCGCGGCGATGCGTTACACCGAAGCGAAGCTCACGCGCTACGCCGATACGCTGCTGTCCGAGCTCGAACAGGGCACGGCCGACTGGGTGCCGAACTTCGACGGCACGCTCGATGAGCCGCGGCTGTTGCCGGCGCGGCTGCCGAACGTGCTGCTGAACGGCACCACGGGCATCGCCGTCGGCATGGCGACCGATATTCCGCCGCACAATCTGCGCGAAGTCGTCGCGGCCTGCGTGCTGTTGATCGAGCAGCCGAACGCGACGGTCGAGGATCTCTGTGAACTCGTGCGCGGCCCGGACTTTCCCGGTGGCGGCGAGATCATCACGCCGGCGCGCGAACTGAGGCAGCTCTACGCCAACGGCCAGGGCACCGTGCGCATGCGCGCCGTGTACGGCTCGGAAAACGGCAATGTCGTGATCACCGAATTGCCGTACCAGACGTCCGGCTCGCGAATCATCGAACAGATCGCGGCGCAGATGCAGGCCAAGAAGCTGCCGATGCTCGACGACGTGCGCGACGAGTCCGATCACGAGACGCCGACGCGCATCGTGCTGATCCCCCGCTCGAACCGCGTCGACATCGCGCAGATGATGCAGCATCTGTTCGCCACCACCGATCTCGAACGCACGCTGCGCGTGAACATCAACGTGATCGGGCTCGACGGCCTGCCGGGCGTACGGAATCTGAAGACGCTGCTGTCGGAATGGCTCGATTACCGCATCGAAACCGTGCGCCGGCGCCTGCAGCACCGGCTCGACAAGGTCGTCGATCGACTGCATATCCTCGACGGTCTGCTGATCGCGTTCCTCAACATCGATGAAGTGATCCGGATCATCCGCAACGAGGACGAGCCGAAGGCGAAGTTGATGGAGCGCTTCGGACTCACCGCGATTCAGGCCGATGCGATCCTCGATCTGCGCTT
>JADZCB010000318.1 GCA_020851775.1 Gammaproteobacteria bacterium | reverse complement strand
GGTGACCGTGTTGACAAAGTAGCCGTCGCGGCGGTCGTAACTCGCTGAGATTCCTGCTGACAGCCTGTCGGTCAGACCGCCATTGAGCGATCCCTTGGCGCGCACGGAAGCGAAATTGCCATAGGACAGGTCGAAGCCTCCGCGCCGCTGCTGCCCCGGTTCGCGCGTGATGATGTTGATCGCGCCCGCTGTGGCATTGCGGCCGTAGAGCGTGCCTTGCGGTCCACGCAGAACTTCGAGCCGTTCGACATCGTCGAGCGCGAAGAATCCGGCGTCGGGTCTGGATAGGTAAACACCGTCGATGTACATCGCCGTCGCCTGCCCGGCGCCGATCGGCAGGGGCTGACCGGAAACGCCCCGGATGGCGACCAGGTTGCTGACATTCACGCCGCCGAAATTCGAGATCGAAAGTCCGGGGACGCTGCCACGCAACGCCGACACATCGTCCACCCCTCGCTCCGCAAGGGTGTCTGCGCCGAGCGCCGAGATTGCGATCGGCACGTCCTGCAGCCGCTCTTTGCGGCGCTGCGCGGTCACAACGACTTCTTCGGTTTCGACGCCCGCTGCGCCGTTGCCTGCGGTATCGGAGGTCTGGGCCATGGCCGCCGGGGCCACCATGAATTGCAGCCCGACGATCGCCGCCAAGCCACCAGCGCCGTTCAATTGCATCCGCACGTTCGATCGCATGGGTACCCTCCTGTAAAATCTTTCGGCGCAATATATGTATTATAATTCCAATTTGTCAACATTAATATTACCGTCTTAGGTGCGCGGCACATTATCCCGAACATTGTTGTGCGAAATACATGATCCGGCAGCCTATTGGGTCATCGAATTGGTCTATCAAAGTCACACCAGGGTGGTATCGCTCTTGATGTGGTGTCTGAGTTCTGTATTATATGTAACGCCAATCCAAATTTTGAAACGACAATTGCAGGCTGATGATTTTGGTCGACTGGAGGGAAAGATGACAGTTCCAGGCGCATTTGGTGTCGAGATCGAAGGTCCATGGTTCACGCCGGACAAATGGGTTTCACCCTTTTACTGGGGCGCTGACGTCCAGAGCGCAATCTCGCCACCGGAGAAGGTCCTGATCCACGACGTTACGCTGCGCGACGGCGAGCAGGCCGCGCGCGTCGTCTTCACGCCCGAGGAGAAGATCCTCATGGCGCGCGAACTCGACAAGCTCGGCGTCCATTCGATCGAGCCCGGATTTCCCACCAGTGCGCAGGATGTCGAGGTGCTGCACGAACTGGTCGGCGCAGGGCTGAAATCGAAGATTGTTCCGATAGCGAGGATCAAATCGCAGGACGTGCGGGCCTGCATCGATGCGAAGCCGCACGGCGTGTTGCTTGAAATGGGGATCAATCCTTTCCTGTTGCGCGAGATCTTCAACACGACGCCGGAGAGTTTGCTCGACGAAATCGTCGATTACGCAGTCGAAGTGAAGCGCAACGGGCTCTACCTCGAATTCATGGGCTGGGACGTGATGCGCATCCCCAGCCGGGACTACGTCGAACGTTTCTTCAGGAAATTGGTGGAGCGTGCGCCCTTCGATCGGGTCACGATTGCCGACACCTTCGGCATGGGCCACCCGCTCGCCACCTTCAATCTGATCCGCGATCTCAAAGCCTGGACGCGCAGGGCGGTCGGGTTTCACATCCACAATGATTACGGGATGGCGACTGCCAACAGCGTAATGGCGGTGTCGGCGGGCGCCGACATGGTGCACAGCTCGGTCAACGGCATCGGCGAGCGGGCGGGCAACGTCGCGACCGAAGAAGTGGCGATGGCGTTGCAGCACCTGATGAACGTCGATTGCGGCATCGATCTGAGCCAGATCGCCTCGGTGTCACAGCTCGTTGCCCATGTGTCGCGCATGAAATTGGCGCGCAACAAGCCGATTGTCGGTGAGGGCTTGTTCGAGGTGGAGTCTGGGATCGTCGTCGGCTTCATCGAGTATCTGAAGAAAACGCCTTTCGGTGGCGAACTGTTCTTCCCGTTCAAGCCTGCCGTCGCCGGCCTTCCGCCGCACCGCGTGCTGGCCGGCCGCGGATCGGGCACGAAGTCCATCCAATATTTCCTCGCGCAGCGCGGCATCGAATGCGACGATGCCACGGTCAAGCGAATCATGGAGCGCGTGAAGCACCTCGCACTGGTGTTCAAGGATGCGCTGACCGACGCGCATCTGGACCGCGTCATCGCTGAGGAAGTCCGGGCAGCATGAGCGAGGCAATCGTCCTCCATGCCTGTCCGCGAGCCTGCTCTCTGGTCTCGCACCTGGCCCTCGAGCACGCAGGAGCTCGATTCGAGCTGCGTTTCGTCGATCTGTTCAAAGGCGAGCAGCACAAGAGTGAATATCGCGCACTGAACCGGCGGGGCAAGGTCCCATTTCTGAGCATCGGAACTGAAGGCATCGCGGAGAACATTGCGATTCTGTCGTGGATTGCGCGGCGGGTTCCCCAGGCAGGTTTGCTCCCGCCGCTCGAATCGAACGATGCGATCCATGCGCTGTCCGATCTCTCCTGGTTCTCGTCGAGCGTGCACCCGGTCATCAGCCGTATCGTCGTTCCGGAGCGGTTCACGTCCGACAAGGATGGGCTGGAGCCCATTCGCAAGGTGGCGTGTGCGGCACTGGCAGCAGAATTTGCGCTGATCGATAGCCTGTTAGGTGAGCGTCAATGGTGGTGGCCGGGCCGGCCGTCGGCCGCCGACTTCTATCTGTTCTGGTTTTGGGCCCGCGTCAGCGATGCGCCATTCGATCTCGGGCCTTACCCGAACTACCGGGCACACATTGTCAAACTCGGCCAGTTGCCCGCTGTCCAG
>JADZCB010000317.1 GCA_020851775.1 Gammaproteobacteria bacterium | reverse complement strand
GTTCAACAGTCTGCGCGGCTATACCTATGTCGATGTCGAGCTTTCCGGCAAGCAGTTGCGCATCGCGACTACTCAGCTCGAACCGGAGGTCGCACCGATTCGCATCATGCAGGGCAACGAGCTCTTGACTGCGCTCGACAGCTCGCCGCTGCCTCAGATTCTGTTGGGAGACCTCAATGCCCGCGCCGACGGCCCGAGCACGGACGCCTACGCAAAGATGATCGCCGCGGGCTTTACCGATGCTTGGTCGGACCCGACCGGCGGCGCGACCTGCTGTCAGGCGGCCGATCTGCGGAACGATCCGTCGATCCTCGATGAGCGCATCGATTACATACTGCACCGAGGCGACATCGACGCATTGAACGTCGACGTCATCGGCGAGGCGCTCGCCGACCGCACCTCCGCCGGGCTATGGCCGTCGGATCACGCCGGGCTGGTCGCGACGCTGCGCCTGCTGCCGGAACCGGGTGTCCTGGCGCTGTTCGGCCTGGGTTTCGCGGGCTTGGCGTCCACCAGACTCGGGATCGCGGCCCGCCGCCGGTCTCAGGCCGCGATCCCCGGCGCGACCGACGCCTGCTGGCGTTGATTCACGGCGGAGAGGATGGCCCGCAGCGAGGCTTCGACGATGTCGCTGCTGCGACCCACGCCGCAGTAGCGGTTGCCGTCGATGTTGATCTGCACGTAGGTTACGGCATCCGCGCCCGCCCCGGCGCTCGAGCTCAGCGTGTGCTCGCTGTACTCGACGAGCACGAGCCGCATGCCGGTGTGCTGTTCCAGGGCTGAGACGAAGGCACCGACGACTCCGCTGCCCTTGCCGTGCATGACCACCGTCTTCCCCGCGTCACGCAGCGTGGCCTTGAGGCGATCCTCGTCGTTCTCGCGCGTGACCTGATAGCCGGTGAGCTCGTAGGGCGAACGCTGGCCGAGGTAGTGCTGTTCGAACAATTGCACGATGCGCGTCGCCTCGACTTCTGTCTCGGTGGATTCCGCATGCTTCTGCACGACGCCGCTGAAATCGATCTGCAACCAACGGGGAAGCTGGAAGCCGGCCTGCTGTTCGAGCACGTAGGCCACTCCGCCCTTGCCGGACTGGCTGTTGATCCGAATCACTTCCTGATACGAGCGGCCGAGATCGGCCGGATCGATGGGCAGATAGGCCACCTCCCAAGGCTCGTCGCCCGCACGTTGCGCGAGACACTTCTTGATCGCGTCCTGATGACTGCCGGAGAAGGCGGTGAACACGAGCTCACCGGCATACGGATGGCGCGGATGGATCGGCATCTGCGTGCATGCGGTGACGCCGCGAATGATCTCGTCCATGCATGAAAAATCGAGCTGCGGATCGATGCCCTGGCTGTAGAGATTCATGCCCATCGTCACGATGTCCATGTTGCCCGTGCGCTCGCCGTTGCCGAGCAAGGTTCCTTCGACGCGATCCGCGCCGGCCATGACCGCGAGCTCGGCGGCCGCAACCGCGCAGCCGCGATCGTTGTGCGTGTGCAGGCTGATGACGATGGAATCGCGCTGCTCGACATGCCGGCAGAACCACTCGATCTGATCGGCATAGACGTTCGGCGTCGCCATCTCCACGGTCGAAGGCAGGTTGATGATGCACTTGCGCGCCGGCGTCGGCTGCCATACGTCGATGACGGCATTGCAGATCTCGACGGCGTAATCGAGCTCGGTGCCGGTGAAGCTCTCCGGTGAATACTCGAAGATCCACTCGGTGCCGGGATGCTGCGCGGCCGTCTCCTTGACGAGCTTCGCGCCGTCGGTGGCGATCTTCGTGATGCCTGCACGATCGAGCCCGAACACCTGTTCGCGCTGCACGGTCGAGGTCGAATTGTAGAGATGAACGATCGCCCGCTTCACGCCTTGCAGCGATTCGAACGTGCGCGCGATGAGCTCGGGACGCGACTGGGTCAGCACCTGGACGGTCACGTCATCCGGAATGTGCCCGCCCTCGATGAGCCGGCGCACGAAGTCGAAGTCGGGCTGCGAGGCCGCGGGGAAGCCGACCTCGATCTGCTTGAAGCCTACCTTCACGAGCAGACCGAAGAGCTGCATCTTCTGCGCGACGTTCATCGGCTCGATCAGGGCTTGGTTGCCGTCGCGCAGATCGACGCTGCACCAGACGGGCGCGCGCTCGATGACGCGATCCGGCCAGGTGCGATCCTTGAGACCGATCGGTCGGAAAGGAAGGTACTTGCGATGGTCGTAGGCAGCCATGGTCGATCTCTCTCGGGTTGTTTGACGCTTCTCGGGTCAGGCAATGCTTGCGGTCGCATAAGGCGACCAGAGGAAGTGTACGGAATCCGCCCTAGTGAGTTTCGCCAAAGTGGCCATCCAAAGGCAGTTTTATATTGTCTTTTCACTAATTACTCATATATTGTTGGAGAATTATTCCAACAATTGCGCACCTCACTTCTAATCTTCCTACCGAGCCGTCATGAAACTGGACCGCACCGACAAACGCATCCTCGCCGCGATGCAGGCCAACGCCCGCATCACCAATCTCGAACTCGCCGAGAAGATCGGCCTCTCGCCCACACCGTGCGCACGGCGGGTGAAGCAACTCGAAGAGGCGGGCATCATCGAACGCCACGTGACCTTGCTGAACCAGCAGAAGCTCGGTCTCAACATCACGGCGATGATCGGCATCTCCATGGACCGCCATACGCCGGAACGCTTCGAGCACTTCGAGCGCGAGGTGCGGCAGTTTCCGGAAGTGGTCGAGTGCAGCATCGTCACCGGACAAGCGGCGGACTATCTGTTGAAAGCCGTGCTGCCCGACATGACGTTCTACGAAGAGTTTCTGCTCGGGCGGCTCACGCGCATCGAAGGCGTGACCGGCGTGCACTCGAGCTTCGTGCTGCGCAAGGTGATCGCGAAGACCGAGCTGCCGCTGGAACATATCAAGTGAGGCCGTCGGCGACGCGGTACGTCGTCGATGCCGGGGATCGGTACGGCTTGGCGCCCCGCCTTGGTTTAGACTCGGGATGCGCCGCAGCCGCGCAGCGTATCGACCGCGGCCGAGCGCACCGACGACAACGCAACCCGCACATCGAATGATCCGACCATGGGCATGACCGCAGTCGAAAAAGTTCTCGCGCGAACCTCCGGACGCAGCACGGTGCGTCCCGGCGACGTCGTGCATCCGAATCCGGATTTCATCATGATCCACGACGGCCTCGTGCGCGGGACGAAGCGCGAGCTCGATGCGTTGGGCATCGACCGACTCGCCGCACCGGAGAAGGTCGTGATGGTCACCGATCATGAAGTGATCTATGGCAGCGCACGTGCGGCCGAGTTCGGTGCGATCAATCGCGCAGCCGCAAGAGCTTGGGGCGTGGGACGATTCTTCGATGTCGGCCGCGGCGGTCACGGTCACATCTTCCCGATGGAGTCGGGGATGCTGCTCCCGGGGATGTTCTACTTCGACAACGACCGTCACTCGACCAATGCCGGCGCGGTCGGCGCCTTCGGCTTTCGCATGGGCGCGGAGATCAGCCGGGTGCTGGCGACCGGAACGAACTGGGTCAGCGTGCCGAAGACGGTGCGCATCACGCTCGAGGGCAAGCTGCAACCTCACGTCTACGCACGCGACATCGGTTTCTACATCGCGCGCTTGGTGAAAGCTGGCGTGCTCGACTTCGATTTCGACTATCGCGCAGTCGAGTTCGCGGGCGACATCGAGCAGCTCGGGCTGAGCGAGCGCACGGCGCTGTGCAACTCGCCGACGGAGCTCGGCGCCTACGGCGTGTTCTTCCCGCCTTCAGAAGCGATACTCCGCTTTGCCCGCGAACGCGCGCAGCAGGCGTTCACACCGATCTATCCCGACGCCGACGCCGAGTACGAACACTCGGTCGCGCTCGATATCGGCAAGGTGCAGCCGCAGGTCGCCTTGCCGGGAAGCATCCAGTCCTCGGTCGATGTGAACGAAGCGGCCGGTCAAGCGATCGGTCATGCGTTTCTCGGTGCCTGCGGTTCGGGCATGTACGAGGATTTCGCCACGGCCGCCGCGTTTCTCAAAGGCCGACGCATCCCCGAGCACGTCCGGCTCTTCGTCGCACCGGGCACGGAGGCGAG
>JADZCB010000316.1 GCA_020851775.1 Gammaproteobacteria bacterium | reverse complement strand
TGCGCTGCCGGCGGTGTTTCGCTCGTCCGGCAGCGGGGGTGGCGTGCTGCAGGACTCGGCCTCGAGCGCCGTGCTGTGCGCGCTGCTCGCGGCGCGTGAGCGGGCCACGGACGGTGCGGCCGACGAACATGGCTACCGCGGCGGACTCGTCGCCTACGCGTCGACGCAGACGCATTCCTCGCTCGACAAGGCGGTGATGATCGCCGGCCTCGGCCGGCGCAATTTGCGCAAGGTCACCGTCGATCGCCACTACGCGATGGACGCCGACGCGCTCGCGCGGCAGATCGCCGTCGATCGCGCCGCCGGACTCACGCCAGCCTTCGTCTGTGCGACGATCGGCACCACCTCCTCACTCGCCTGCGATCCCGTCGCCGCGATAGGTCGGATCTGCCGTGACGAACGCCTGTGGCTGCACGTCGATGCCGCGATGGCCGGCAGCGCGGCGCTGCTGCCCGAACATCAGGCACTGTTCGAGGGGCTCGAGCATGCCGACAGCTTCTGCTTCAACCCACACAAATGGCTGCTGACGAATTTCGACTGTAGTGCATTCTGGGTCGCGCGCCGCGCCGACCTCGTCGCTGCCCTGTCCGTCACGCCGGCCTATCTGCAGAACTCGGCCACGGGCTCGGGCGAGGTCATCGATTATCGCGACTGGCAGATCCCGCTCGGCCGCCGTTTTCGAGCGTTGAAGCTGTGGTTCGTGCTGCGCCGTTATGGACTCGCAGGCCTGCGAGCGATGATCAGGCTGCATGTCGAACTCGCGGCCGGCTTCGCCGCGCGCATCGACGGCGATGCGCGCTTCGAAGTCGTGGCGCCCGTCACGCTGAACCTGGTCTGTTTTCGCTACCGTGGCAGCGACGCCGACAACCAGCGGCTGCAGCAGGCGCTGAACGCGAGCGGCAAGCTGTTCATCTCGCATACAGTGCTCGACGGCCAGCATGTGCTGCGGTTCTGCGTGGGCCAGGGCGCGACTCGCGTGGAGCACGTCGATGCCGCATGGCGCGAGATCGCCGCGGCGGCCGCGGATCTCGGGTCCTGAAGCGCCGCACTCTGGTGTCGGGGAGAAAATGACGATGCGGATCCTGTCTGCCTTGCTGTTGCTGTGCGCGACGTCGGTGGCCGTCGCTCACGACCATGAAACCGTCGTCTACGACCAGGTCGATCTGTCGGCGAACGCCGAGCGGGAGGTCGCCAACGACCTGTTCGTCGCGGTGCTCTACACCGAGCACGAAGGGCAGCGCCAGACCGAGGTCGCCGAGCGCGTCAACGCCGCGATGAGCTGGGCGCTGGAGCAGGCGAAGGCCGTCGCCGGCATCGAGGCCGAGACGCTCCAGTACAGCACCTATCCCGTGTATGCCAACGATTCGACGCGCGTCACGGGCTGGCGTGCCCGGCAGTCGCTGCGTCTCGAGGGACGCGATGCGAAGGCGATCGGAGAGCTGGTCGCGACGCTGCAGGAGAAGCTCGCCGTCGAATCGATCGGGCAGGCCGTGTCGCGCGAGGCGCGGCGCGCGGCAGAGGACGGGCTGACCGCCACCGCGCTTGCCTTGTTCGACGCGCGCGCGAAGCAGATCGCAGCCGCGCTCGGCCGGCCCGGCTACCGGCTGGTGCGTATCAACGTGTCGGGCACCGGCAATCCCGGCATGCCGATTCCCTATCGCGGGGCGATGATGGCGGACGCCGCGATGAAGTCCGCTCCCGTACAGGTCGAGGCGGGTGAACAAACCCTCGGCATCGCGGTGTCCGGCACCATCCAGCTCGATCCCGCGCGCTGAGGCGCGGCGCGAGGTCCGCCATGTTCCGCTTCCTTACTTGCCTGCTCGTGCTGTTCGCCGCGTTCGCCGTCGCCGGACCGGCACCGGCGCCCGAGGAATACGCCGCCCTGAAGGCGAAATTCCTCGCCGGTGATGCCGACGTCGATTATTCCAAGCTCAGGCTCGGCCACGCCGCCTCGCCCGACTATCACCCGAATTCACCGGACTCGCTGATCAGGCGCAAGGCCGTGCAGAACGCGCTCGAAGCCGGGCAGTTCGGTGAGGCGAAGACGCTGGTCGAACACTGGGTGGACGAAGATTTCCTGAACCCCTTCGCACATCTCGGCGCGGTCCGCGTCTACAAGGAACTCGGCGACGCGCCGAAGCTCGCCTTCCACGACGCGGTCGTCGACGGCCTGTTCGCGTCGATCTGCCGCGCCGACGAAGGCGAATCGGTGCGCCGGCCGTGCCGCGTGCTGTCGATCGACGAGCAGCACTTCTATCTCGTGATGAATGGCATGATGGTCGACGGCGAGTACGGCCAGACATGCCATGACGGGCAGCCGTGCCAGGTCTACGAAGTCACGAAGATGAACACCAACCGGCACTACACGCTGTATTTCGACATTTCGCTGCCACTCGCGTGGCAGGAGGTGCGGCGCAAGAAAGCCGCCGCGCCGCTGTCTCAGAAGCCGTAGACGAGCGGCAACACGGTCACGGTGACCGCCCAGGTCACGAGATTGAGCACGCCGCCGAAGATCACGAAATCACGGAACCGGTAGCCACCGGGGCCATAGACCATCAGATTCGTCTGATAGCCGATCGGTGTCGCGAAGCCGCAGGATGCGGCAATCATCACGCCGAACACGAAGGGCAGATGCGACACGCCGAGGGACTCGGCGGTGGCGAGCGCGAGCGGGAACATCATCGCCGCTGCCGCGTTGTTCGACATCAGCTCGGTGAAGACCATCGTCAGGCCATAGATCACGACCAGGGCGAAGAAGGGATCATGGCCGGCGAAGGTCAGGAAATGCGTGACGACATACGCGGCGCCGCCGCTCACCTCCAGCGCCTTGCCGAGTCCGAGCGCCGCGCCGATCACCGTCAGCACCTGCCAGTCGATGCTGCGCCTCGCCGTCTGACCGGTGACGCAGCGCGTGGCGATCATTACGCAGGCCGCGACGAGCGCGGCGTTCAGCATCGACATCACGCCTGTTGCGGCGAGCACGACCATGCCGACGAGGATCGCGACGGCGACACCAGCGCGCTCATGACGGACCGGTGCGGAATTGTCGAGTTGCGTGACGAGCAGGAAGTCGCGCGAATTGCGCTGCGTTTCGGCGAACGCGTTATGTGTTTCGAGTAACAGCACGTCGCCGGCCTCGAGCACGATGTCGCCGATTTTGCGGTTGATGCGCGCACCATTGCGTGCGACTGCGATCACGGCCGCGTTGTAGACGTTGCGGAAGCGGCCGTCGCGGATAGTGCCGCCGACCAGCGGACAGCTCGCGGAGACCACGGCTTCGACGAGGCAGCGTGTGTCACGATGCGCGTCCAGCTTGAACACCTGATTGGTCGCCGGCCGCAGGCCGCGCAGGCGCTGCAGCTCGACGATCGAATCGACGATGCCGACGAAGATCAGCCGATCGTCACCTTTGAGTCGTTGCTCCGGGCCGACCGCGACGATCGCGTCGCCGTCACGCTCGATCTCCATCAGGTAGGTCCCCGGCAGGTGGCGCAGGCCCGCCTCCTCGATCGTACGTCCGACCAGCGCGCCGCCCGGTTCGACCATCATCTCGACGGTGTATTCACGCGGATCGTTGTCGAGGCTCAACGCGGGCTTGCGATCCTTCAGCAGCAGGCGGCTGAACACCAGCATGTACGCGATGCCGGCGAGCGCACAGAAGATGCCGACCGGTGCGATGGCGAACATGCCCGGCCGTTCGCCGGTCGCGTCGCGCAGCAGGCCATAGACGATCACGTTCGTGCTGGTGCCGATTTCGGTACACAGCCCGCCCAGGATCGTCGCGAAACTCAGCGGCATCATGAACTGCGATGGCGACATCCGCAGCTTCTTCGCCCAGTCGTTGACCACCGGTACCAGCATCGCGACCAGCGGCGTGTTGTTCATGAACGAACTCATGAACGCCGCCGGCAGCATCAGCCGTGCCTGCGCGACGACGAGCCGGGTCGGGCGGCCGAGAATGCGTTGCGCCAGCCAGGCCATGCCGCCCGTCTCGCGCAAACCGGTGGCGACGATGAACAGCACACCGACGGTGATCAAGCCTTCATTGCCGAAGCCGGCCAGTGCTTCCTTGGTATCCAGCACGCCGCAGCTCAGGAGGAAGGTCAGTGCCGCGACCATCACGAGATCAGGTCCGAGGGTCGTCAGCGTGAGGGCCAGCAGCACGGCCAGCACCGTGGCCAGGGTCAGCAGGGCATCGGGACTCATCGTCTGTCGGTTCCGCGGCATGCGAAGTAGAAGAGGGCGCTCAGCATAACGGAGTGGCGGGGCGCGCGGCGTAACGGTTCGTCATATCGGCAGCACGTCGCGACATATCAAGGCCGATGGCGCACGGTCGCTATCAGGGACTCGTACCGGCCGCCGTCGGTGCCACCCGAGGGAGAACGCAGATGAATGCCCCCGTCGCCGCCAGGTCAGGTCCGCGCACGATTGCCGAACCGGTTTTCGTGTTCGGCTCGAACATGCTCGGTGAGCACGTCGAGGGGAACGCCCAGATTGCCGCCCGCTTCCACCAGGCCGCGGCGGGCCATTGGGAGGGCCGCACCGGCAACGCCTATGCGATTCCCTACCGCGATCGCCAGATGAAGCTGATGGCGCTGCGGGACATCGGCGGCCATGTCGAGCGTTTCAAGGCCTATGCGAGCGCCCAGCGTGGACAGCCGCTGCAGGTCGCACGCTTCGCATGCGAAAAAGGCGCCTACAGCGATGCCGAGGTTGCGGATCTCTTTCGCAATGCGCCGCCCGGCGCGGCGTTGCCCGCGCTGTGGCAGCGGATTCTGGATCCCGGCAAGTCGGTTCGGATCATGATCTACGATCCGGCGGGTCGCCTGCTCGCCGCGGAATGGCAGGCCCTGCTCGGGCGCTATCTGGCCGTCAACCTGCCGTTGTGGGGCGCGAGCGGCGTCGAATTGATCAGCGCCGGCGCGGCGCGCAACGTCGTCGCCGTTGACGCCGCCGCCCGGCACCTCCAGCTCAAGCATCGCTTGATCGGAGAAAACCCGGTCTATTTCGGCGCACAGTCACCGCTGGCCGCCGAGATGAAGGCCGTGTGGTCCGCGACGCACCTCCTGTCGATCACCGATCCCGATCAGACGGCCCAGCCCGCGCATATCCGCGTGCTGTCGTATGCGACCCGCGGCGGCCTCGACTGCGACGACCTCTATCCGGGCATGTACGACTGAACGCCGCGCACGCTGCACGTCACATCGTTCCGGGTGATCAGCAACAGCGCCGCACGCCGTTCCAGCGTCGTTCGAGTTCGGCACGGTAGAAATCCCTGCGCGACGGCGGCGGATGCCGGCAGTCTGGATCGGCGTGCGCCCGGGCCGCGCAGTACGCGCGGTAGGCGATGTCGCCGTTCAGCCACGCCATCCAGGCCAGAAGAGACGACCACCAGCCCGCTCGATGCTTCATGAGGTCACCAGCTCGCTCCGGGCATACGGCGCTTCGGACAGCGGCAACGCGTCACCGCGCAGTGCACGGCGGCACATCCGCAGGGTTTCGAACACGACGACCCAGGTGATCACGAGGAACAGCGCCGTCATCGAGGCATTCAGGTAATCATTGAAAATCAGTCGCGGCGCGGTCGCGGCGACGTCCGGCGGCAGCACGCCCGCGGCGAGCTTGCGCTGCAGATCACCGGCATGCGCCAGAAAACCGATGCGCGGCGCGTCGTCGAACAGCTTGTACCAGGCCGCGCTCGTCGTCACGGTGACGAGGAAGGCGAGCGGCCCCGCCGTGATCAGCGCATACCAGCCGCGTCCGGACTTGACGAGCACGACGGTCGCCACACACAGCGCGATCGCCGCGAGCATCTGATTCGCGATTCCGAACAGCGGCCACATGCTGTTGATGCCGCCGAGCGGATCGAGCGTCCCCTGGTAGAGGAACCAGCCCCAGGCGCCGACGACGAGTGCGCTCGTCAGCACCACCCCGGGATACCAGCCGGTGCGGCCGAGGGGCGCGTGAAAGTTCCCGAGCAGATCCTGCAGCATGAAGCGTGCGACACGCGTGCCGGCATCCAGCGTCGTCAGGATGAACAAGGCTTCGAACATGATCGCAAAGTGATACCACAGCGCGACGAGGCTGCCGCCCGACAGCGATGAGAAGATGTGCGCCATGCCGACGGCGAGTGACGGCGCGCCGCCGGTGCGCGCGAACAACGTTGTCTCGCCCATCTGGCGCGCCAGTGTCTCCATCTGTTCGACGGTCACCGGATAGCCCCAGCCAGCGATCGTCGCCACCGCGGTCGCCGCATCCTTGCCGATCACGGCGGCCGGGCTGTTGATCGCGAAGTAGACACCGGGATCGAGCACGCAGGCGGCGACGATCGCCATCACGGCGACGAAGGACTCCATCATCATGCCGCCATAGCCGATCATCCGGGCATCCGCTTCGCTGGCGATCAGTTTCGGCGTCGTGCCGGACGATATAAGCGCATGAAAGCCCGAAATCGCGCCACAGGCGATCGTGATGAAGACGAACGGGAACAGCGGTCCGGCGAAGATCGGTCCGGTGCCGTCGACGAACGGCGTCACGGCCGGCATGTGGAGTTCGGGCCGGAGGATCACGATCGCGACGGCGAGTGCGGCGATGGTGCCGATCTTCATGAAAGTCGACAGGTAATCGCGCGGCGCGAGCAGCAGCCACACCGGCAGTACGGCGGCACAGAAACCGTAAGCGATGATCATCAGCGCCAGCGCCGGACCGTCGTAGTCGAACCACGCGCGCAGGCCGGGCTGATGATCGAGCCAGCCGCCGCCGGCGACGGCGGCGAGCAGCAGCACGACGCCGATCGCGGTGCCTTCGAGTACCTGGCCCGGGCGCACGCTGCGCATGTACAGCCCGACGAGGACGGCAATCGGGATCGTCGCCGCGACCGTCGATGTCGCCCACGGACTGTGCTTCATCGCGTTGACGACGACGATACCGAGCACCGCGATGAGGATGATCATGATCGTCATCACGCCGGTGAGCGCCGCGGCGCCGCCGATTGGCCCCAGCTCGTCGCGTGCCATCTGCCCCAGCGAGCGTCCATTGCGCCGGATCGAGAAGAACAGGATCACGAAATCCTGCACGCAGCCGCCGAGCACGCCGCCGATCAGAATCCACAGCGTGCCCGGCAGGTAACCGAACTGTGCGGCAAGCGTCGGGCCAATCAGTGGTCCCGGCCCGGCGATCGCCGCGAAATGGTGGCCGAAGACGATCCAGCGGTTGGTCGGCATGAAATCACGGCTGTCGTTGAGCCGCTCGGCCGGCGTCGCGCGCGTCGGGTCGAGGATCAGGACCTTGGTTGCGATGAAGGCACTGTAGAAACGGTAGGCGATCGCATAGACGCACAGCGCGGCGACGATGAACCACAGGCTGTCGATCGCCTCGCCGCGATGGAGCGCGATGCCGCCGACGGCGCCGGCGCCGAGGATCGCGACGGCAAGCCAGGCGAGGAGGCCCGGACCACCGAGCCCGTGCTGCCGGCGGGCGGAGTTGAACGAAGACTGCATCGGTACTCCCGGATGAACGCGCGCCGCCCCACTGCCCGGTCGCGCTGACGAAGGGAACGAACGATTGTAGATCGTGGGTTGGGCTGACGCAGGAAGCCCAACGTCCGGCGCCTGATGTTGGATTTTCTGCGTCAGCTCAACGTACGTTTTCTCAGTTGCGCGCGGTGATTCAAAACAGGCCCGTGATGTTCCCCGCCTCGTCGACGTCGATCGATTCGGCGGCGGGCACCTTCGGGAGACCGGGCATCGTCATCATGTCGCCGGCGATGGCGACGACGAAGCCCGCGCCGGCAGCGAGTCGCACTTCACGGATCGCGACGGTGTGGCCGCTCGGGGCGCCGAGCGCGCTCGCATCGGTCGAGAACGACATCTGCGTCTTCGCGATGCACACGGGGAAATGGCCGTAAGTGGCATTCAGTTCCTCGA
>JADZCB010000315.1 GCA_020851775.1 Gammaproteobacteria bacterium | reverse complement strand
TCCTGGCGCTCGAACATCCGCTTCAGACCATCGTGAACGATCACCGCGAGCTCGTAGGCGAAGGTCGGATCGTAGGAGACGCAGTTCGGGATCGTCGAGGCGAGCAGGTGGCTGTGACCGTCCTGATGCTGCAGACCCTCACCGGCGAGCGTCGTGCGGCCCGACGTGCCACCGAGCAGGAAACCGCGCGCCTGCATGTCACCGGCTGCCCATGCGAGATCGCCGACGCGCTGGAAACCGAACATCGAGTAGAAGATGAAGAACGGGATCATCTGCATGCCGTGGTTCGCATACGCCGTCGCGGCCGCGATCCACGAACACATCGCGCCTGCTTCATTGATGCCTTCTTCGATGACCTGACCTTTGATGTCCTCGCGGTAGTACATCACTTCGTCGCGATCGACGGGCTCGTAGAGCTGGCCGACCGAGGAGTAGATCCCGAGCTGACGGAACATGCCTTCCATGCCGAAGGTGCGTGCCTCGTCCGGCACGATCGGCACGACGCGCTGCCCAATCTGCTTGTCGCGCGTCAGCGCGGTGAGCAGGCGCACGAAGGCCATCGTGGTCGAGATGTCGCGGTCGTCGGTGCCCTTCAGCATCGCATCGAAAATCGACAGCGGTGGAATGGCGATGGGCTCGGCGGTGCGCCGGCGTCGCGGCAGGAAACCGCCCATTGCCGCCGTGCGCTCGCGCAGGTATTTCATTTCCGGGCTGTCCTCGGGCGGCCGGTAGAACGGCGCATTGGCGAGGTCGGCGTCGGAAATCGGGATGTGGAAGCGATCGCGGAAGTGGCGCAGCGCGTCCTCGCCCATCTTCTTCTGCTGGTGCGTGACCATCTTGCCTTCGCCCGCCTCGCCCATGCCGTAGCCCTTGATGGTCTTGCACAGGATGACGGTCGGCTGGCCGGTGTGCTGCATCGCCTGGGCGTAGGCCGCATAGACCTTGTGCGGATCGTGGCCGCCGCGGTTGAGGCGCCAGATGTCCTCGTCCGTCATGTTCGCGACCATCGCCTTGAGCTCGGGATACTTGCCGAAGAAGCGTTCGCGCACGAAGGCGCCGTTCATTGCCTTGTAGGCCTGATACTCGCCGTCGACCGATTCTTCCATGCGCTGCAGGAGCAGACCCTTCGTGTCGCGCGCGAGCAGCGGATCCCAATACGAGCCCCAGATCACTTTGATGACGTTCCAGCCGGCGCCCCTGAAGTCGGATTCTAGCTCCTGGATGATCTTGCCGTTACCGCGCACGGGGCCATCCAGCCGCTGCAGGTTGCAGTTGATGACGAAGACGAGGTTGTCGAGTTTTTCGCGCGAGGCGAGCGTCGCCGCGCCGAAGGATTCGGGCTCGTCCATCTCGCCGTCGCCGACGAAGGCCCAGACCTTGCGGCCTGCCGTGTCGACGAGGCCACGGTTGTGCAGATACCGCATGAAACGTGCCTGATAGATCGCCATGATCGGCCCGAGGCCCATCGACACGGTCGGAAACTGCCAGAAATCCGGCATCAGCCACGGATGCGGATACGAGGTGAGGCCCTTGCCGTCGACATCCTGGCGGAAATTGTCGAGCTGTTCCTCGCTGATGAGCCCGAGCAGAAAGGCGCGCGCATAGATGCCGGGCGCGGAATGGCCCTGCATGTAGATGAGATCGCCGCCGTGCGAGTCGCTCGGTGCGTGCCAGAAGTGGTTGTAGCCGACTTCGTACAGCGTCGCGGCCGACGCATAGCTCGCGATGTGGCCGCCGAGCTCCGGATTCTTGCGATTCGCCTTGACCACCATCGCCATCGCGTTCCAGCGGTTGATCGAGCGGATGCGCCATTCGAGCGCCGGATCGCCGGGCGTGTACTGCTCGCGGTGCGGCGGGATGGTGTTGATGTAGGCGGTATTCGCCGAATACGGCAGCGTCGCGCCGGAGCGGCGTGCCTTGTCGATCAGACGTTCGAGCAGATAGTGCGCGCGTTCGATACCTTCGGCTTCGACGACGGCATCCAGGGCTTCGATCCACTCGCGGGTCTCGACAGGGTCGAGATCGTTGGTCACGGGAGTATTGACGGGAGTCGACATGAGCGCACGAATCTCCTGCATTGGGCAGTATCGAACAGGCCGTGCACGGCGACCCGGATGCGTCGCGGCACGGATCCATTCCGGCCTAGTGTACCGTAGCCCATGCGCGATGCGGGTCGTCGTCCGGCGTCGCGCACCATCACATCCAGGGCATTGCCGGCCGCAGCAGCAAAGCAGGTGATTCGATCTGGTGTCGCCGCTTCGGAACGGGTCCAGAGCAGCGCGTCAGCGCGGCGCCGGCACCTGCCATGGAACGTCGCTGCAGGTTCAGTCCGGATCAGCGGCAGCAGCAGGTGCGGGCGCCGCCGCCGGGCACGGTGCGGTGCGTTCGCAGCGCGAGCCGTGCTCGTACACGAAGCGGATGAAGTCGCCGCCGGACATGTAGCGCTCGCCGAGCGAGGCGGTGCCTGTTCCGCGATCGATTTCCTTCAGGTAGCACTCGAGGGCTTCAGGCGGGCCGCTGCAGGCGAAATCGAGCGGGCGTACCTGGCCGGCGTTCGTCGCCAGCACATAGCCGCCGGCGTAGCGCGCCCACGACTTCGCAAAGCGCTGATCGGCGCAGTCGCAGGCGAGGTAGCGATCGGCGAATTCGATCATTTTGCCGACGGTCATGCCCGGAATCGCGTCGTCGGCGTCACGCGCGTTGACGAGGCGTGCGGTCAGCAGTTCACGCGGCGTCAGCGACGGATCGACCACCGGCTGCGGTGGAGTCACGACCTCTTTCCTGCGCTCGAGAAAATCGGGCTTCAGATCAGGCGCCTTGCAGCCGGTGACGGCGAGCATCAGCGCGAGCGCGGCGAGAATTCGGAACGTCGGGGAACCTGTCATCGGGACAATCCTGGCTGGCGAGTTCAGCGCGCGGGATCGAGTTCGCGCTGGAAGGCATGTTTTTCGCGCTCGAAGAGAATACGCGCGACGATGATGTCGAGTATCGTCCGCACGCGCTTTTCGAGCGATCGGCCGGCACGATAGTCGGCCGTGGCGAAATAGTCGATGCGGTTCGCGCGCGCGAGCGCGCGGCACACCTCGAGCGATTGCGGCCTGGCGGGATTGTGCACGGCGACGGCAAAGCCGCCGTTGTTTTTGGTCACCGTCATGCAAGGCACGTCGGTGAGGCCATCGCCGATGTAGAGCATGTGGCCGAACGGTATCGGCCGTTCGGCTTCCGGCATGTACTCGTTGATCGACTCCCGGGTCTCTTCGCGCCCCTTGTTGATGCGAAACAGGTACTGGGTCTTGCTGGTGTCATTGATGACGATGGTCGGAAAACATGCCACTTCATGATGATTGAAGTGGTACTGCGACGCGTAGATGCGCTCGAAGTGGCGCTTGATGCCGATGCCTTCGAGAATTTCGCCGAGTCCCGCCGAGACGATGTAGTGTTTGACGCGCACGGCGCCACCGGAGGCCGTGTGCACGTAGTGGTTGACGCGCTCGAACCAGCTCTCGACGCCGGGGAAATAGCGGATGCCGCGCGCGAGCGAGCGCAGCGACTTGCGGCTGACGTGCGCCTTGTTGGCTTCAATCTTCTCGACCAGCAGCCGCATGTAGGTCAGGATGCCGTCGCCGCCGGTGCGCCGGACTTCGGCGTCGACTTCGTCCCAGAACGCCGCGGGCGCGATGCCGAGTTGCGGCAGTACCGTGTATTCCTGCATCGGCTGCGGCGTCAGCGTGCCGTCGAAATCGTAAATCAGCGCCAGCGTGTTGCGGGCGAACGGCGACGGCCGCACGCGCCGCGGCGTCGGCGTTTTCCTACGCGCTGCGGTCATGGCAAGCCCTCAAGGTCGACCCTGGCCCAAGGCGACGACCGCCTCGGCGAAACGCCCTGCATCGCGCGCGACGGCGAGTTCGTCCAGCCGCGCGATCGCGAACTCGGGCTTCTTCGCTTTCAGGACCGCATAGGCGTCGAGTACGGCGCTCATTGCCGCCTCGGGATCGTCGCCGTTGCGGCGCGAGACGAGCTGCGATTCGAGATTGCCGCCCATGTAGGCCGCGTAGAGCACTGCCTGTGCCTCGGGCGGATAGTCGTTGTACATCCAGAACAGAAGATTGCTGTTCAGCACCGTATGTACGGCACCCCCCTGCATGTAGCGCAGAAAAACCGGCGCGTCTTTCAGGTTGTCGAGCGGCGCGCTCTTGAAGCGTTGCCACGCGGCAAGCGCATCCTGTTCGCTGATGGCAGGCGGCGGCGTCGCTGCCGCTGGCGACTGTGCCGCGAGCGGCTGGCTCGCCGTCACCAGCAGCGTCAGGACGAGCGAGACGATCGAGCGATGAAATGACGGCGGCATGCGAATGGCCCTCGGCAGTCGGCGTGGATCAGGAAACGAGATTCAACAGGGCACACACGCGCCGGGCGGCCTCCGGCATCGACGGCAGTACTTCGCGCACCAGCGCTGCGAGGGTGGCGCTCGGTGCCTTCAGATCCGGCACCAGCAGCGTCCACATGCCGGCGCCGACGGCCGCGCGCGCGCCGACTTCCGAATCCTCGATCGCGATGCAGTCCACGGCGTCGACGCCGATCGCCGCCGCGGCGCGCAGAAAAATATCCGGCGCCGGCTTCCCGGCCTGGACCTGATCCCCGGTGATGCACACGGGCAGGAAATCGCTGAGGCCGGCCGCGGCGAGCGCGGCCTCGGCATGGCCGCTGCGGGTCGACGTCGCGACTGCGACGGGCACGCGATGTTTCCTGAGCGCGGTCAGCAGTGCCGGTACGCCGGGCTTGCTGCGAATGCCGTTCGTTCCCACGTCCGCGCGATAGAGCTGCTCGAAGCCGCGCCGGTAGTCGGCGAGCGGGAAATCGGCGCCGAAGGCGCTCAGCAATGCCGCTTCGAGCTCGGCACCCGGCAGGCCCAGCAGATCGGCATAGAGTTCATCGCTGAGCTTGCGGCCGAACGGTTCGGCGGCAAGCTGGGCCGCGCGCCGGATGACGGGCTCGGAATCGATCAATACACCATCCATGTCGAAGATCACTGCGCGCAGCATCGTCAGATCTCGCCATGGCCCGGGCGATCGTGTGCGGCGCAGGCGCCGAGCAGGGCCTCCAGCACCGTCAGCGGTCGCGCGTCGATGATCAGCCGGTCCAGCTCGATCGGATCGAGGAAACCCTCGGCGACGCTGTGTTCGAGCGCGGCGAGCCAGGGGCGGAAGTAACCGTCGATGTCGAGCAACGCGATCGGCTTGTCGATCTGGCGAAGCTGGCGCCATGCCATGACCTCGAGCAGTTCATCGAAAGTACCGATGCCGCCAGGCAGGGCGATGAAGGCATCCGCGATGGCGATCATGATCGATTTTCGCTCGAAGAGATCCGAGGTCGTGTGGATGCTCTGCAGACCGGGATGCAGCAGTTCGCGCGTGTTGAGAAAATGCGGGATGACGCCCGTCACATGTCCGCCGTGTTCGAGGCAGGACTGGGCGACGACGCCCATCAGCCCGACCCGCCCGCCGCCGTAGACGAGGCCGCAGCCTTCGCGCGCGAACAGCGCGCCGAGCTCGCGCGCCATTTCGACATAGCGCTCGCGCGCACCGAACCGCGCACCGCAGAACACCGCAATCTTGCGCATCGTCGTCATTCGCCTGCCACCCACATCAGTTCGCCGCTGAGCACGGCCCAGGTCGTGTTGACGCGCGCGAGCCGGATCAGACGACCCGTGCCGCAGGCGGGACCGCAGGCGAATTCGACGTACACAAGCGCGTTCGCGTGCGCGTCGTCGAGCGCGACGCGCGATACGCGCAACAGGCCGGGCGCATGGGGAAATCGCTTGTGGAAACGGGTCCAGCCGGTAACCGGATCGTCGCCGGTGAACAGTTTCGCGCGCAAGTCGTCGTCGACCAGTTCGACCTTTGGCGTGGACGTGAACTTCGCATCGAGCGTCGCGACCTGCCGATTGAGATTCGTCCAGGCGTAGAGCAGCGCCGGCGTGGTCTCGAGTCTGGTGGCGAGCGCCTGCAGATCGACACCCGGCGGTACGACGGCTTCAGGCTGGCCCGTCGTCTGCGCCGACAGCGCGATCGCCCGTGTGTCGGGGGGCAGACCGTGGGCGAGTACGGCGGACAGCACGGCGTATTCGTCGCTGGTCAATGCTGGCGCGGGCGCAGCGAGCGCACCTGCGCCGGTGAGCAGGGCGACGACGG
>JADZCB010000314.1 GCA_020851775.1 Gammaproteobacteria bacterium | reverse complement strand
TAGACGATGACCATGTCGTCGGCGAAGGCCTCGCGCGCGCAGGCCAGCGACGCGAGTTCGCCCGTCGAGTCGTGCGCGCGATTGACCAGCAGCTTGATGCCCTGCACGTCGATGCTCTCGGCCTTGTAGCCGGCGACGACCGTGATGTCGTCGACGCCGCGCTTCTTCAGCTTGTCGACGAGGTGGCGCAGCAGTGGCTTGCCGGCGATCGGCAGCATCACTTTCGGGCGATCGTCGGTCAGCGAGGCGAAACCTTCGCCACGCGAGGCCGCGAGCACGATGCCTTTCGTCTCGTCGCGCCGGCTGGAGAGATAGCGCTCTTCGGCCTGCTCGAGTTCATCGGCGCCCTGCAGACGGAAAATCTCGTCGACCGAGGCCATCTTGTCCTCGATGTCGGCGAGCGATTCGGCGGCATGGATGTGCTGCGCAGTCGCCTGCATCGCACTGACCGCGCTGCGGATCATGTGATTGGCCCAGATCACGAGGCTGATTTTTGCGCGGCGGAAGGCTTCGGTCGGGGTGCTGTAATACTTGGTCGGCACGATGACGAGCGGTGCACGGTTGGCCCATTCACGCGCGAAGTCGAGAATCTGATCCGGCCGCGACAGCTTGCTGTGAATCAGGATCGCGTCGGCTCCGGCCTGGCGGTAGGCTTCGGCGCGGCGCAGCGCCTCGGCGATGTCCCAGCCGGCGATCAAGGCTTCGACGCGCGCGACGATCGAGAAGTCGTCGTCGTGCTGACTATCCTTGCCGGCCGCGATCTTCCCACAGAATTCGGCGACGTCGGCGAGCGGTTGGCGCTCGCCACCGATGAAGCTGTTCGTCTTCGGGAAGATCTTGTCCTCGATACACACGCCGGCGACGCCGCGCTGCTCGAGCTTGTGCACGAGCCTGCGCATGTTGTTGAAGTTGCCGTAGCCGGTGTCCCCGTCGAGAAGGATCGGGATGCGCGTGACGTCGGACATGAACTCGAGCACGTCGACGACCTGTGTCCAGCTCGCCTCGTTGTTGTCGCGCACGCCGAATTGCGCCGAGATGGCGAGTCCGCTGGCCCAGATCCCCTTGAAACCGGCTTCTTCGACGATCCGCGCGCTGATCCCGTTATGGGCTTCGAGTATGAACTCGAGATCCTGAGATCGCAGCATGCGCCGCAGTTGCGAGGTCTTGCGCACCGGCAGGCCGCCGCCCGTCATTTCAGTCATGTGCAATCCGCGGCAGGATGTCGTCGTGCGCGCGACGTACGTCGTCGGGAAAATCGATTTCTATCCATGGGGTGCCCGTGATGTCCTCGAATGCGAGAGGCTGCGACTGCGCCAGTACCATGTCCCGGATCGCCTCTTCATAGGCCTCGCGCTCGCGGCGCTGGTCGATGTACGCCGCAGTTCGCACGGCGAGTTCCGCCGCGGCAGCCGGGCTGAACTTGAAGAAGCCGACCGATTCGCCGGCGTAGTCGTAGCCGATTGCAGGATCGGGAATCTTGCGAAATTCGACGATGCGCCCGTCGCGCACGCAGATCTTCACCGGTTCATCGCCGGGCGGCAGATCGCGATCGAGCAGGAAGCAGTTCGGGTGGCGGCTGCCGGCGAGCGTCTGCAACAGGCGTGGCGCGTAGAGGACGTCGGCATCCATCAGCAGCACGTCGTTGCCGCGTGTCAGTGCATCGCGGGCGGTCCACAGGCTCAGCACGCTCCCTTCGCGAAAGCGCGGATTGTAGACGGTGTCGACCGGAATGCGGGCGTGACATGCGAGCTCTTCTGCGACCGCCTCGCAGCGATAGCCGACACACACGGTGAGCCGCGCGACGCCGGTCAGCGCCAGTGCATCGAGATGGCGCGCCAACAGCGAACGGCCGCCGAATTCGAGCAGCGACTTCGGCCGGTCACCACCCAGTTCACCGAGCCGGTTGCCGACGCCGGCCGCGAGTATCACTGCATCCATCCAACTATTCCTCGTGCTCAGTGCGCGCGCGACTTGAACACCTGCTTGAAGCCGAAATAGGCGATCGCGTCCTTCATGTTCGACACGAAGCGCCGGAACGGATTCATCGCAGTGCTCGTCACGTATTCGAGGGTCAGCGCGATACGCCGTTCGCCGGCGCCCAGCGGCGTCACCCGATGCCACAGCTTGTCGCCGTTGAAGACGACGAGCATGCCGGGTTTCAGGCTGACGCCGACGAGGCGCGACTCGCGCTGGGGGTCGCCCCTGAACAGTTCGTATTCGAGCTTGCAGCTCGAGTCATCGACGAGCCCTAACAGGATCGTGTAGCGGCGGCCGCGATAGTACGACGTGTCGTAATGCCACCCGATGTGATCGCCGGCCTCGGTGTAGTAATACAGCGCATAGGTATGCGCGTCTTCCGGCGGGCAATGTATCAATCTCTCGCCGGTGACCTGGCCGAGGAACTGCAGCAGCGCCGGCATGCGGTAGAGCTCCGCGAAGGCGGGCGCCACGGTGTCGAGCGTGAAACGGCTGACGCTGCCGCCTTTCTTGTGCTTCGGAATGAAGTTGCGGTGGACACTGGTCTCGAGCGCCGGCAGCGCCGCCAGGAGCTGCTGCAGGCATTCCGCAGGCAGAAAATCCTCGACCGCGATCATCTCGTTCTGCTCGACGAACTGGCGCCGCAGTGAGGCGACGTCGCAGTTGGCCAGCGCGGCGGCGAAAGGCGCCGTCGGAAAAGCCTGATGTCGTTCGTTCATCGGATACACCGATGCGCGCCAAACGGCACGCCGACTGGGGTGGATCGAACCCGTCGGCGCAGCCGCCGTTCCCAATGCGGATGCTGCGCTGGCATGTTCAGGGCGACTTCGAAGGTCGCTGCGACGGAGGGTTTCGGCGGGCGCAGAGTAGCGCCCTGCCGCAGTGCGGGCAAGCCGAGGACGCGGCGGCGGCGGGTCAAGGTGGGCGCCGTGTTCTTGCGTCATCCCGGTCAGGAGTCGTTGCGGAACCAGGCGACGGCGTCGGCGAGCGCGTCGAGCGCCGGGCGCGTCGCGTAATCGAGCTCGCGCCGTGCGCGCGACGAATCGAAGAACATCCACTTGCGCGACATCTTCAGTCCGTCGACGGTGACCTGCGGCTCGGTGCCACGCGTGAGCCAGGCCCAGGCTTCGGCGACGACGGCGACAGGATAGAGCGCCGGCCGCGGCAGCCGTACGGTCGGCGGCTTGCGGCCCGTGAGCCGGGCGACCGCGGCGAGGATCTCGCGCAGCGCCATGTCCTCGCCGCCGAGGATGTAACGGCGGCCGATCGCGCCGCGATCGTGGGCAAGCAGATGACCGCGTGCGACGTCGTCCACGTGCACGAGATTCAGGCCGGTGTCGACGTACGCCGGAATCCGGCCGGCAGCGGCGTCGCGGATCATCCGTCCCGTCGGCGTCGGCTTGACGTCGTGCGGGCCGATCGGCGTCGACGGATTCACGATCACGGCCGGCAGACGCTCGCGTGCGACGAGTTCGTCGACGACGCGCTCGGCGAGAAACTTCGAGCGCTTGTAATGTCCGATCATGTCCGCGAGCGAGACCGGACTGTCTTCGTTCGCCGGACTGCCGTCGCGGTGCAGACCGAGCGTGGCCACCGAACTCGTGTAGACGATACGCGCAATGCCGGCATCGAGAGCAGCGTGCATCAAATGTCGCGTGCCTTCGACGTTGCTCGCGTAGAGTTCACGCGGATCGCGGGTCCACAGCCGGTAATCGGCGGCGACGTGATAGAGCGCTGCGCAGCCACGGCACGCTGCCGCGAGCGTGGCCGGGGCCCGCAGATCGCCTTCGATCACGGTGACATCGAGCGTCTGTACGTTCCGGCGATCGCTGTGCGGCCGCACCAGCACGCGTACGTCTTCACCGCGCGCGAGCAGCGCCCGCACGACGGCGCTGCCGACGAAGCCCGAGGCGCCGGTGACGAGTGTCGTCATGCGTCGCGCGATCGGCGCCCGATCGCGACGAACTGCGCGAGCACGATCAGGAACGCGAGCGGTGCGCCGATCGCCGCGGCATGCAGAAAGACGGTGAGACCGTTGCCGAGCACGACGAGCGGCACGAGGTAGAGCACGTCCTCGGCTTCGAAGCCCGCGAACCGCGGCTGGGTCGTCGCAGTTTTGCCATGGCGGTTTTCGATGAGGTACCGGAGATGGAAGATGCCGGCGACGGCGATGCCGGCAAGACCGCCCATCCAGGCCGCCCGCACACCGAGTTCATCGACGAGGCCGATGCCGATGCCGATGAACATGCCGATCGTGACGAGGCCATCGGACACCAGATCGAAGTAGTGGCCGAAGCGGCTCATCGTGCCGCTCATGCGCGCAAGTTCGCCGTCGGTGTGATCGAGAAAATTTGAAAGACTCACGAGCAGGGCCGCGGCAAGCGGATGCTCGCCGAGCGCGAACATCGCGGCGCCCGCGATCCCGACGGCGAAACGCACGCAGGTGAGATGGTTCGGTGTCACGGCCGTGCCGATGAGCGGCTTGACCAGCCAGGCCGCCACGCGGGCGTCGTAGGGCTTGTTCGATGGGGTGCTCATGCCAGGCTCGCGATCGATGTCGGTGTCGCCGCGGACAGCAGACGGGCGGCCTCGCCCAAAGCGCGCAGCGACGCGTTGAAGTGGCCGGCGAGACGTACGAGTCCCACCGCTTCCCAGGGCCGGCGCGCAAGCGCGGCGAACAGGCTCAGGATGTGCGTGCGGCCGTCGGCGTCGAGCGCTGCCATCACGCAGCGGGGCAGATCGCAGTCGACGGGATCGACGATGCTGCGCACGGCGAGGAACGGCAACCGCGCACGGGCCGCGTTCGCAGCGACTGCCGCGGACTCCATGTCGACGGCAGCGCAGCCTGTCTCGCGGGCGAGGGTCTGTTTTGCGCGCGAGTGACTCGCCGGACGCTCGACCGTCATGCAGCGGGCGCGGCGAGGCGCGAGCGGCGCGAGTGCCTCGGCGGCGAGCGCGAGCCAGACGGGATCGCTCACGTATTCGTCACCGCGCTCGTCGCGCAGAACTTCGCCCAGCACGAGGGTGCCGGCGGCCAGATTGCCGACGAGCGCACCGGACGTGCCCCAACTCAGGAGCGCGCCGGCGCCGCGCTCGATCAATTCACGCGCGCCGGCTTCGGCACGAGCGGGTCCGGGTCCGACGACGGCGATCTCGAGATCGGGGCCGCTCGCACGAACGAAGCTGCGTGCTTCGGCTGGCAGTGCGATCACGACGCCGATGCGACGCGCGTCTGCAGTACGCAGGGGATGCACGAACATGTCACGTCCCGTGCCGGGTTTCCATGCCTTCGATGTAAGTCGGCCCTGTCGGCAGCACGCGATCCTGCGGCAGGCCCGTCGAGGCCAGGGTGAACAACGCGCGTAACGCCGTGTCGCTGCCGGCGGCCAGCGTTGTCGATGCGATCGTCAGCTTGACGCTGCGGCGGGAAATCTTGACGTCCTGGCCCGAGCGGAAATGCGGCTGCGCTTCGATTCGACGCAGCGTCAGCACTGCCATGCCGAGCGCCCACAGGCAGAACTTGCGAATGCCTCGTTCACGCGGTGGAATCATCAGTGTGTATTCGAGCGCGTTGCGCAGATGACCGTGTGCGATGCCGACGAGACTGCGCAAGCCGCCGGCGAAGGCGTCGCCACCCTCACCGGGGGCCAGCGTCGACAGGCGCAGGCCGCGAGACTCGAAAGCCGGGCGTGGCAGCCAGCATGCGCCGCGTGCACGATCCTCCCAGATGTCCTTCAGGATGTTCGTCATTTGCAGGCCCTGTCCGAACGAGATGCCGAGCTTGAGCAGATGCTCGCGTTCGGGTTGCAGTTCGGGACAGTGATGGCAGAACAGCTCGGTGAGCATCTCGCCGACGACGCCGGCCACGTAGTAGCAGTAGCGATCCATCGCACGCTGATCGGGCAGACCGTCGAGCGTCTCCTGCCCCTGGTAATGAACCATGCCATCCGACATCACGCGCACGCAGCGCGCGAGCGCAGCGATTTGGTCGGGTGCGAGATCGCGGGTGACACGGATGACGCGCGGCGTGTGGGTGATGAGTTCGCGTTCGGCCGGTGTCGCGTGCGCGGCCAGTCGCGGCGCGAGTTCGGCGGCGAAGCCTTCGGCCTCGCGCTGGCCGAGCACGGCAGCGAGAAACCATGCCGAATAGTGGTGCTTGGCCGTGAGATCGAGGCCGGCGTCGTCTTCGATCGTATCCGCGATACGGCACAGCAGATAAGCGTTGCCGACTGCACGGCAGAGCGCCGGCGGCAGCACTGGTATCGTCAGCGCGAACGTGCGCGAGACGCCTTGCAGGATCGCGATCTGGAAGCGTTCGTCATCGGCGGTCGGCGGGGAAACCTGGATGGCGCCAGGACGCAGTGCTTCCGACATGGCTGTTATCGCCTGCTTTGCCTTGTCGCACGGTGACGCTCACGACCGTCGTTGCGTGATGACGTCAGCCGGCACCGTTGTCGCGGCATTTCGTATCGTTGCGTGAATTGGTCGGGGTGACAGGATTTGAACCTACGACCCCTGCCTCCCGAAGGCAGTGCTCTACCAGACTGAGCTACACCCCGACTGCGCGCTACGATTGCCGTTCCACTGCGAACTTCGTCAGTGCCTGCAAGGCATCCAGGTACGGAGAGCGCGGAACGGCTGCCAGGGCGGCGCGGGCTTTTGCCGCTTCCACCTCGGCGAGCGCAAAAGTGTATGTGATGGCTCCGGTCGATTCAATCGCAGCGGAGATTTCTTTTATGCGTTCGCGCCCACCTTCGAGGATCGCGGTGCGGATGATCGCCGCCTGTGCCGGCGTGCCGCGCCACATCGCGTAGAGCAGCGGCAAGGTCGGCTTGCCCTCGGCGAGGTCGTCACCGATGTTCTTGCCGATTTGCGCGTCGGTCGCGCTGTAGTCGAGTGCATCATCGACGAGCTGGAAAGCCGTGCCGAGATGGCGGCCGTAACAGCCGAGCGTTGCTTCGAGCTCGGGGCCCGCTTGTGCGATGACCGCGCCGAGTTGGGCGGCGGCTTCGAACAGCTTGGCCGTCTTGAAACGGATCGTGTGCAGATAACGTTCTTCGGTCGTTTCCGGATCGTGGCAGTTCACGAGCTGCATCACTTCACCTTCGGCGATCGTGTTCGTCGCGTCGGCGAGGATGTCGAGCACTCGCATGCGCTCGAGATCGACCATCATCTGGAACGCCCGCGAGTACAGAAAATCGCCGACGAGCACGCTCGCCTCGTTGCCCCACACGAAGTTCGCCGTCTCGCGTCCGCGGCGCAGGCCCGACGAGTCGACGACGTCGTCGTGGAGCAGGGTCGCGGTGTGGATCAGTTCGACGATCACGGCGAGATCGATGTGCCGCTTGCCGGTGTAACCGAGCGCACGGGCACTCAGGATCGCGAGCACCGGGCGCAGCCGCTTGCCACCGCCGCCGATCACGTAGTGCGCGAGCTGGTTGATCAGAACGACGTCCGAGCGTAGCCGGGTCCTGATCAGGGCGTCGACCTCGGCCATCTGGTCGGCGATGAGAGCCCGGATCTCGTCGATCCCTGGTTCAGTGGCAGCGGGCGGCATCGGAATTCGATCGGGTCGGAGGGAGGAAGACGGGATTGTGCCAAGCGGGCGCGCCCATTACCACCCGACGACCCGCGGACAAGTCTCCGCGCGCGGCAGAAAGCTTGAGTCATATCGGGCGTTTCCGTATGATGCCGGGCTCCTTGGGCGGCACCGCTCACACCCTTCAAGCGACTGGTCCAACATCCATGCAAGCAGTGATCAAAACCGGCGGCAAGCAGTACAGCGTTTCCGTCGGCGACAAACTGACGGTCGAATCTCTCCCTGTCGAGGCCGGCGCCCCGGTCGAGTTTTCGACGGTGCTTCTCGTGAAGTCGGGCGACACGGTGACTGTCGGGACGCCTACGATCGAAGGCGCCAAGGTGCTCGCCACCGTGATCGAAAACGGCCGCGGCCCCAAGGTTCGCATCGTGAAGTTCAAGCGCCGCAAGCACTACCGCAAGCAGCAGGGCCATCGCCAGAACTATACGAAGATCGAGATCAACGAGATTGTCGGAGGTTGATGCGCCATGGCACACAAGAAAGCGGGCGGCAGTACACGTAACGGACGTGACTCCCAGGCCAAGCGTCTCGGAGTGAAGAAATTCGGCGGTGAAATCGTCATACCTGGCAATATTCTCGTGCGTCAGCGCGGCACCCGCTACAAGGCTGGTGCGAACGTCGGCCTCGGCCGCGACCATACGCTGTTCGCCACCGCCGAGGGGCGCGTGGTGTTCGAGATCAAAGGTCGGGACAGCCATTCGTACGTGAGTGTGGTCCCCGCCTGAAGCCGGGGGCAAGCGCCGCACGAAAACCCCGTCCCACGACGGGGTTTTTTGTTGGTGGGCCCCGCGCCATGAGCACCGATGAAATTCGTCGATTACGCGAAGATCCACGTTGCCGCCGGCAAAGGGGGTGACGGCTGCCTGAGTTTCCGGCGCGAGAAATTCATTGAATTCGGTGGGCCGGACGGCGGCGATGGCGGTGATGGTGGCAGCGTGTACCTGCGTACCGATCCGCGCCTGAACACGCTGATCGACTTCCGCTACAAGCGGCATTTCAAGGCCACCAACGGCCAGCCCGGCGCCGGCCGGGACCGGATCGGAAAATCCGGCCAGGACCTCGTCATTGCCGTGCCCTGCGGTACTGTCGTGCATGACGAAGTGACGGGCGAAGCGATCGGTGAACTGCTCGAAGCCGGCGATGAACTGCTCGTCGCACGGGGCGGTCGTCACGGCTTCGGCAACGCCTATTTCAAAAGCAGCACCAACCGGGCGCCGCGGCGGATCACGAAAGGAACGCCGGGCGAAGCGCGTGAGCTCAGGCTCGAACTTAAACTCCTCGCGGATGTGGGTCTCGTCGGCCTGCCAAATGCCGGCAAGTCGACGCTCATCAGCCGCGTTTCGGCCGCGCGACCGAAGATCGCCGACTATCCGTTCACGACACTGCATCCGGTGCTGGGCGTGGTGTCGCTGGGCCCCGAGCGCAGTTTCGTCATCGCCGATATCCCGGGCATCATCGAAGGCGCCGCCGAGGGCGCAGGGCTCGGCCTGACCTTCCTGCGCCACGTCGACCGCACGAAGCTGTTGTTGCATGTCCTCGACGTCTCCGAACTGGATCCGGCACGCGATCCGGTGCAGGACTTCAAGACGCTCGGCCGCGAACTCGTGAAATACGACGCCAGGCTCGCCAAGCGCGAACGCTGGCTGGTGATGAACAAGGCCGATGTGCTGCCGCCGGAAAAGCGGGCTGAACTCCTGCGCGGCATGCGGCGCAGACTCCGCTGGAAGGGGCCCGTATACCTCGTGTCCGCGGCGACCGGCGAAGGCTGCGAAGCGCTGATGCAGGCCGTGGGCGCCCGCCTCGCCGAACTACAGGCAGAAACGCCTGCGCCGAACGCAACACAGGGCGGACCCGATGGACACTGAAGAAACACGCTTGCGGCAGGCCGCGGCGGCCTCACGCCGCTGGGTGGTGAAGATCGGCAGCGCGCTCGCGACCCGTGATGGCATGGGCCTCAATGCCGAAGCGATCGGCGAATGGGCCGAGCAACTCGCGACGTTGCGCCAGGCGGGACGTGACATCGTGGTCGTCACCTCCGGCGCGGTCGCCGAAGGTGCGTCGCGACTCGGCTGGAAAGTGCGGCCGCATTCGCTCCACCAGTTGCAGGCGGCCGCCGCGATCGGCCAGATGGGCCTGGTGCGCTGCTGGGAAATGGCGTTGAAGGAACGTGGCCTGCTCGCGGCGCAGATCCTGCTCACCCATGAGGACATCGCGAACCGCGAGCGCTACCTCAATTCGCGCAGCACGCTGCTGACGTTGTT
>JADZCB010000313.1 GCA_020851775.1 Gammaproteobacteria bacterium | reverse complement strand
GATCTGGTCGGCATCGATGACGGCCTGCAGAGTCTCGCGGAATTGCTGGAACAGGCGTCCATCAACCTCGACGAAGCCGAACGCGATCTCGATCACTATGCGGGCCGGCTCGGCGCGGACGCCGGCGAACTTTCACGCGTAGAACACGCACTCGATGCCATCCACGCCGTCGCGCGCAAGCATCGCTGCCTGCCGGCGGAACTCGCCGACGTCCATGCGCGACTCGACGCGGAGCTCGCGACGCTGCTCGACCACGAAACGCTCGAACGCGAACTCGCCGCACACTGCGTCGCGGCCGAGTCCGCCTTTCGCGACGCGGCGGGCGCGCTGTCCGAACGTCGGCGTCTGGCTGCCGGACATCTGGCCGCCGCCGTCGTCGCACGTCTCCACGAACTGGCACTGCCGCATGCGCGCTTCGACATCGAACTCACCGCATCCGCCACACCCGGCGAGCACGGTTGCGACGACGTCGAATTCACGGTGACGACGAACCCGGACCTGCCGCCGCGGCCGCTGCGCAAGGTCGCTTCCGGAGGTGAGCTTTCGCGCGTGAGCCTCGCGCTGCAGGTCGCTGCGGCAGGCGTATCGGGTGTGCCCGTCGTCGTCTACGACGAGGTCGACACCGGCGTCGGCGGCCGCGTCGCGGCCGTGCTCGCGCGGCTGCTGAAGGCGATCTCGGCACACCGTCAGGTGCTTTGCATCACGCATCTGCCGCAGGTTGCCGCCGCCGGTACACGCCACCTTCAGATCGGCAAGTCGGTGCGGGGCGGCGTGACCGAAACCTCGGTGCGTTATCTCGATACCGGCGCCCGCGTCGACGAAATCGCCCGCATGCTTGGTGGCGAGGAAATCACGAAGAAGACGGTTGCCCACGCGAAGGAGCTGCTGGGCGCCTGACGCGGGTGGCGAACGGCGCCGGATCGACCGCGGCCGGCCCGCCCCGGCGGCGGGGCTGCCGACGAGCAGACGAGCCGACTCAGCGGTCCTCGGCGGCCTTTCTGCGACGTACGTAAAGGACGAGGCTGTGATCGGCGAGTTCGTAACCGTGCGCGGCGACGATTTCACGCTGACGACGCTCGATTTCCTCGTCGAAGAATTCGACGACCTCACCGCTGTCGAGGCACACCATGTGATCGTGGTGCGGGCCCCGCGCGATCTCGAACACGGCATGCGTTCCGTCGAAATTGTGCCTCTCGACGATGCCGGCGGTTTCGAACTGAGTCAGCACGCGGTAGATGGTCGCCAGACCGACATCCTCGCTGGCATCCAGCAGCGCGCGATAGACGTCTTCGGCACTCATGTGCCGCTCGCCGTTTTTTTCGAGTATCTCGAGGATGCGCAGCCGGGGCAGCGTCGCCTTCAATCCCGCCTTTTTCAGCTCGAACGTGTCTACCACCCGCACGGCTCTCCGGTTGCGTCGCGCGGCGGGCATGCCCCTGGTGGCCGCACGAGTGTCATGGGCTATACTGCGGCGCCTTGCACGGCGGCGGCTGTCCGTCGCGTCGGCTGCTCCGCGCCGCCGCCCGGAAGCAGCGCCATCTTAGCATCATCGCTCGCGCGTGGACCCAGGGTGCGGACACGCGACACGCCAGCCTCGAGGACGCATTCCACGCTCATGATTCGCCCAAGCTTTCGAAGGTTTTCAGCGCTGTGCTGCATGGTCTCCTGTGGCCTGCTGGCCGGCTGCCAGCGACCGGATCTTCCCGATCTGCGCAACGTGCCGTTCGCGTATCGCGTCGATGTCCAGCAGGGCAACGTCATCTCGCAGGAGATGCTGGCGCAGCTCGAACCCGGGATGGACAAGAAGAAGGTGAATTTCATCATGGGTTCGCCGGCCATCACCGATACCTTCCACGCCGATCGCTGGGACTATGTCTACACCTTCCAGCCCGGACACGAGAAGGCGCAGATGCGGCGCGTCACGCTGTTTTTCGAGGACGACAAACTCGTGCGCGTCGCCGGTGACGTCAAGCCGGCCACCGGCCCGATCGAAGTCGACATGCGCCAGGACCAGACGGTCGAAGTCCCTGGCCGCAAGACCGGCGTCCTGACCAAGATGGCGCACGCCCTGCCGTTCGTGGGCGATGACACGAAGAAATCCGACTCGGCGGCCGAGGACGACGACGAAGAGGACATTCCGGAGGTGGTCGTACCGGAAGATGCCCCGGTCAAGAAGAAGAAAGGCTTTTTCGCGCGCATCTTCGGCCGCGACGAAGACGCCGACGACGAGGAACCCACCGCGCGCTGAACGCCCGCGGCGCATGCCGCGGCTCGCTGGTCAGCGTGGCACGCGCTGGCGACGCGCTTCTTTCGGATCGCGCCGCAGCGGCCGGTAGATTTCGACCCTGGCCCCGTCGCCGACGAGATCGTCGAGGCCGCAGCGTGTACCGAAGATCCCGACCGCGTAACGCGCGAGATCGATTTCCGGATGCCGCGCGAGCGCCCGCGCACGTTCGATCGCGCCACGCACCGTCGTCCCCGCTGGTACATCGAGCGCGACGCGGCTCGACGTTCGCTCGCCGGCGTAGGCCACCTCGATGCGCAACAGATCAACGACGGCCATGGATTTTCACCGCGCGCTCGCGAAACGAACTGACGAGCGCACCCGTCATTAGCTTGAACACCGGTGACAGCGCCGCTCCGACCAGGCGGTTCTCGAACTCGAAATCGAGCGCAAGCGACACGCGGCTGCCGAGCGCGTTCGGCGCCAGCAGCCAGCCGCCCTCCAGCTTGCGGAACGGCCCCTCGACCAGCCGCATGTCGAGTCGGACCGGCGGCTCGGCCGTCTGCTCGGTACGAAAACTGAAAGCGACCTTGCCTTTGCGCACCGCCATGCCGGCCCGGAAGCGGTTGCCGTCACGCCATTCCACCCAGGAGCGTTCGCAACCCGGCACGAACTCGGGATAGGCCTCGACATCCGCGATCAGCGCGAACATTTCCTCGGCGGTATAGGGCACCAGGTCGGACTGCTTGATGACGGGCATCGGCTTTGGGTCGTGAACATGAATCCCCGCCGCGCGCTGCGCTGCGGCAGCCCGATCATAGCGAGCCGGGACGGGCGGCGGAAAGGGTAAGGCCGCATTCGTCTCAAGCCTGCCTGTCGGACGCCGCTACTTCGCGATATCGATTCAGCGGCATTACACCTGACCTATGGCCAGCGCAGGCAGCATTACGTCCACACTTCCATCGCTGCCAGCCCGGATCGGCCGTTTCGAGCCCTTGCGCGTGCTCGGCAGGGGCGGCCAAGGCGTCGTTTATCTCGCGCGCGATCCGAAACTCGATCGACAGGTCGCGTTGAAGACGCTCCGGCGCGGCCATCGTGATCCGGAGCGGCTCGTCAACGAGGCGCGTAACGTCGCGCGGCTCGACCATCCCGGCATCGTCCCGCTGTACGAAATCGACGTTGCCGGTGGCACACCTTATCTGGTCTACCAGTTCGCGACCGGCTTGCCGCTCGGGCGTTACATCGGCGCGGCGGACACCTTGCCGGCACACCGCGCGCTGCGTGTGATCAAGCGCGTGCTCGAGGCGGTCGCCTACGCGCATGCCCAGGGTCTGTTGCATCGGGATCTGAGTCCGTCGAACATTCTCGTCGACGACCAGGATCATCCGCGCATTCTCGACTTCGGGGTCTCTATGCTGATCGCGTCCGTCGCGGCGCAGGCCACCAACGGCAATGCGAGCACCACGGGCGAGATCGTCGGTACCGCCCATTACCTGCCCCCCGAAGTCCTCGCCAACGGCACGATCGGGCCGCATTCGGACATCTTTTCGCTGGGGGTCATCCTGCACGAACTGCTGACGGGCAAACGGTTGTTCGAGGCCGATACCCAGTTGGCGGTGATGTTCAAGGTTCTGCATGACGTTATTCCGCCGCCGTCCGCTGTCACGCGGAGCGTCGATGCTCCTCTCGATGCGCTCGTGATGAAAGCGCTCGCGCGCGATCCGGCGGCACGCTATCGCAGTGCCGGCGAGATGGCGGCGGCGATCGACCTCTATCTCACGCCCGAGGAGACGGTCGCGCCGACCGCGAGCGGGCACTCCGGGGCTGTCGATTTTCTGCTGCGCCGGATCCAGCGCAAGCCCGATTTCCCGGCTGTCTCGAAGCTGATCGTCGAATTGAATCAGAAGTGCGGCCGTCCGGAATCGGACGACATCAACGAACTGTCGAATCTGATTCTCAAAGACTACGCACTGACGTCGAAGCTGTTGCGCCTCGTGAACTCCGCCGTCTACGGCCAGTACGGCGGCTCCATCAGCACGGTGTCACGCGCGGTGCTGATCCTCGGCTTCGATGCGATCCGCGCCGCAGCGCTCAGCATCTCGATCTTCGAACACCTCAAGAACGGTCAGCAGGCCGAGGCATTGAAGGACGCGGCCTGCGCCTCGTTTCTCAGCGGGATACTGGCCAAGGACATCGCGCGTGGACGCCATGGTCTCGACACCGAGGAGGCTTTCGTCGCCGGCATGCTGCACCGGCTCGGGCGGCATCTCGCGATCTACTATTTCCCCGAGGAATTCGACGAGATCCAGCGTCTCGCCACCAGCCGCGGGATCAGCGAAACGATCGCGGCACGCGAAGTTCTCGGCACGAGCTATGCCGACTTCGGTCTCGCCATCGCGAAGCAGTGGAATTTCCCCGATCGCCTGCTGCACGCGATGACCCCGCCGCGCGAAGGAAAACTCGCGGCGGCGAAATCACCGGCTGCCGCAGTCGCACACTGCGCGGCCTACGCCAACGACATCGCCGAGGCAGTCGGCCAGGCGAATGGCAACGCGGATCTCGAGCAACGTCTGTCGAAACTCGGCGAGCGTTATCGCGCGAGCATCGACGTCAGCAGCAAGGATCTGCGCGAAGCCGTCGGCCGCGCCGTCGAGGCGACGCGGGATTATGCGGGTGTGCTGGCCCTCGGCGTCGAATCGGCGGGGTTCTTCAAGAAGGTCGTGCAGCGCCTCGCGCCCGCCTCGGCTGGTGGGGTCATCAGCGACGACACCGAGTCCCTGGCGGCCGCGACCGAACCGATCGCTGTCGGCGACGACGGGCAGAGTCACGACCGCAAGGCCTTCCTCGTCAACGCGATGACGGATCTGACCAATGCGCTGCTCGACAACACGCCGGTGAACCAGATTTTCACGATGGTGATCGAGTCCTTCTATCGCGGCATGGGCTTCACTCGCGTGCTGCTGCTCATCCGGGATCCCAAGCGGGGCATGTTGCAGGCTCGGTTCGGTTTCGGCGCGCAAGTCGACGACATCATGCCGAAGTTCGCATTTCGCACCGGGCCCGAGGACGACGTGTTCAATGAATCGGTGCGTCGGGGCAAGGATTTCGTGATCCTAGATGCCGATCAGGGTCAGTACCGCGAGAAGATCCCCGCCTGGTGCCGCGAACTCGCATCGCCGCGGTCGATTCTGCTGTTTCCGCTGACGGCCAACCGTAATTGCATCGGCCTGATCTACGCCGACAAGGTCGGCGAACAACTGCTGTTCAACATGCAGGAACTCAAACTGCTCAATACCCTCATCAAGCAGGCTCTGCTCGCGTTTCAGCAGCGTCGTTGAGAGCCGGCGCACGGCGACGCAGGAGGTCGCTGGTATACTGACGCCCCGGATCCGGCCGCGCCATGAACAAGCCCAAGAAGTCTGCCGAACGCACCGACAGCCTCATTACCGAGAACCGCAAGGCCTACCACGACTATTTCATCGAGGAACGGCTCGAAGCGGGTCTCGTGCTCGAGGGTTGGGAAGTCAAGAGCCTGCGCGCGGGCAAGGTACAACTGCGCGACTGCTATGTCCTGTTGAAGGGTGGCGAGGCGTTTCTGTTCGGAGCCCTGATCACGCCATTGTCCTCGGCATCGACGCACGTCGATGCCGACCCCGAACGCACGCGCAAGCTGCTGCTGCACGATCGGGAAATCGCTCATCTCATCGGCGCCATCGAGCGCAAGGGCTACTCGGCCATCGCGCTCAAGCTCTACTGGAGCAAGGGCCGCGCGAAATGCCAGATCGGCCTCGCCAAAGGCAAGAAACAGCACGACAAGCGCGACACGGAAAAGGATCGCGACTGGCAGCGCGACAAGCAACGGCTGATGCGCAAGCGGTGACATCCCGCGCCTTGATTCGACGCCGCTGCCAGACCGCGAAGCCGTCGATGTCCGGGACGAGCGCTCCTCGCTTCCGTGCCTGTCGCAGTGACAAACGACCGCCCGGATCCCGAGCCCCGTTGAACTTGCGCGCCTCGACCCCATCTGAGCAGTAGGCGTGACGTGCATAGGCACGTATGCTTGGACTTCCTAAGGGGGCGACTTGGTTTCGACGTGGGTCGCGAAACCGAAGGGGCATGCCGAGGGGCAGAGCACCTCGTAAATCCAACTGCAAACCACATAGTTGCCAACGACGACAACTACGCACTCGCTGCTTAATACCCAGTAGGG
>JADZCB010000312.1 GCA_020851775.1 Gammaproteobacteria bacterium | reverse complement strand
GGCGTCAGCCTCAAGCGCAAGCAGGATCTGCGCCTCGTCACCGGCCACGGCAGGTACACCGACGACATCGCCCTGCCAGGCATGCTGCATGCCGCGATGCTCAGAAGCCCGCATGCCCACGCGCGCATCAAGGCGATCGACGTCTCGCGTGCGCGAGCGATGCCGGCAGTTCACGCAGTGCTGACCGGCGAGGATGCCAGGGGGTACTGGGGTCCGCTGCCGCCGACCATCGACATCGGCATGAAAGTGCCCCGGGTCTACGGGCTGGCGACGGACAAGGTCTACTACGTCGGCGAGCCGGTGGTGGCAGTCGCAGCCGAGTCGCGTTACCTCGCAGAAGACGCCCTCGAACTCATCGAGGTCGAATACGAACCCCTGCCACCGGTCATCGACACCGAGGCCGCCCTTGCCCCGGGGGCGCCGCTGCTCTATCCGGAGTGGGGCGACAACGTGCAATGCCAATGGGGGATGAGCGTCGGGCCCGTCGAGGAGACGTTCGCGAACGCCGACCACGTCTTCGAATTCCGGATCCCGCAGCATCGCTATTCCGGGGTTTGCCTGGAAGGCCGCGCAGCGATCGCGCACTACGATCCGTTCCAGGCCAGGCTCACCCTGTATTGTTCGACGCAGTCGCCGAACCTCGTGCGCACGCTCGTCGCACAGACCTTCAGCTTTCCCGAGCACAACGTGCAGGTGATCGCCCCGGACGTCGGCGGCGGCTATGGCAACAAGCTGCAGGCCGATGCGGAGGTTCTTCCCTGCCTGCTTTCCGTCGTCACGCGCCGGCCGGTGAAATGGACGGAGTCGCGCCAGGAGAACCTGCTGTCCGGCATGCAGTGCCGCGACTATGTCTGGTACCTCAAGGTCGCGGTCAGTCGCGACGGCAGACTGCAGGGTCTCGACGCCACGGTCTACGGCAATGTCGGTTGTGACGGAACCTGCCACGCCGCGGGCGCAGGCAAATTCCTCGTCGCCTGTGGCTACGTGCCGGGGCCTTACAAGTGGCAGGCGCTCAAGGTCGCGACCAAAGTCGCGGTCTCGAACAAGGCACCGAGCGGGGCCTATCGCGGCTACGGCAAGGACATCGCGAACTTCCCGCTCGAAGTCGCGATGAATCGCATGGCCGACGCGCTCGGGTTGTCGCCCGTCGAATTCCGCCGCCGCAACTTCATCGGCAAGGACGAGTTCCCGTATCGGCAGATCTCCGGCCCGATCCTCGACAGCGGCGACTACGATCTCTGTCTCTCGAAGCTGCTCGATCTGGTCGATTACGAGGGTGTCAGGCGACGGCAGGCCGAACGGAACGGCGCGAGTGCGACGTATCTCGGAATCGGCATCGCCTCGATGCTGGAGCCTTCCGGGGGCGCGGTCCCGAACTGCATCTTCAACAGCTACGAGGTCGCGACCGTGCGCCTGATGCCCGAGGGTGGCATCCTCGTGCTGACCGGGCACCAGGACATCGGACAGGGTACGGAAACCACGCTCTGCCAGGTCGTTGCGCAGGAACTCGGCTGCACGCCCGACGACGTGCGCATCGTCTACGGCGACACCGACGCTGTCCCCTACGGCATGGGGCCGTGGTCGAGCCGCGGCGCGACGTTCAACGTGTCCTGTGTCGCCGAGGCTACGCGCAAGCTCAGGGCGAACCTGCTCGAAGTCGTGGCGCATCTCTGGCAATGCGAGCCGGGCACGCTCGACGTCGTTGCCAATCGCATCGTGGCGCGCGGAAGCGAACGCGCGATAAGCCTGAAGGACCTCGGCAACCGGCTGCACCTGTGGCCGGGCGCGTTCGGCATCACGCCGAAGCACGTAACGAATCCCTTCGAGGCGACGCACTACTGGACGAGTCCCGTCGCGTCCTGGACGCCGGACGAACACGGTCGCATCGCACTCTATACGACGCATCCGAGCGGCTCGAGCGCGATCGTCGTCGAAGTCGACGTCGAGACCGGCAAGATCGCGATCAAGGACGTCGGCATCGTCGACGACTGCGGCGTGATCATCAACCCGGCCATCGTCGAAGGGCAGCTGCACGGCGGCTACGTGCAGGGTCTCGGCGGCGCGCTGCTGGAGGAATTCCGCTACGACGAGCGCGGCCAGCTCTGGAACACGGACTTGACGAGCTATCTGCATCCGCTCGCGACCGACGTGCCGAACGTCAAGTGCGACCACGTCGTCTCACCCTCGCCATTCACCACGCTTGGCACCAAGGGCATGGGCGAGGGCAGTGCGATCATGCCGGTGGCCGCCATGGTGAACGCAGTCGATGATGCGCTGCGACCTTTCGGGGTCAGGGTCGGCGAGCTGCCGCTCACGCCCGAGCGCGTGATCGACCTGCTCAAGACCTCGTCGCGGTGGCGCGAGATCTACGGTGATCACGGATGAAATTCGAGGGGGAATCGCTGCTGACGGGACCCCGCGATGCGGTGTGGGATGCGTTGCACGATCCGCGCGTGCTCGAGCGCGCGACCCCGGGTTGCCAGTCGCTCAGCATCGTCGAGCCCGATTCCTATGCACTCGTCACGAAGATCGGCGTCGCCTCGATTTCCGGTACCTACAAAGGCTCGATGCGTCTCGGCAGGGATCCCGGTCGTGAGCAGTACGTGCTGTTCGCAGAAGGCGCGGGCCCGATCGGCACGCTGAGCGTCGCCGGCCAGGTCGCATTGCAGGCGCGTGGCGCGGCGACCGCGGTGAACTACAGTTTCGAGGTCACGGTCGGCGGCGCGATGACGGGGCTGGCGCAGCGCGCGCTGCTGCCGATCGCGAAGCTGCTGACGAAGCAGTTCTTCAAGGGCGTCGAGCAGGCACTGGTGGGCGACGCAGCCCCCGCGCCGGCGGAGAGGCTGGACGCATGAAGCCGAAAGCCTTCGAATACGTGCGTGC
Organism: Gammaproteobacteria bacterium; assembly: GCA_020851775.1. Taxonomy (GTDB): domain Bacteria; phylum Pseudomonadota; class Gammaproteobacteria. The sequence goes on along the minus strand of JADZCB010000312.1, from coordinate 841 downwards.
CGATACGCTCGCGGTGCTGTTGCAGGCACTCGCCGCGCACGACGGTGCGAAGATCATCGCTGGCGGCCAGAGTCTCGTGCCGATGATGAACTTCCGGCTCGCGCAGCCTGAAGTGCTCATCGACATCAACGGGATCGCGGAGTTGAATCACGTCACGTCTGACGGTGCGGTCATCCGGATCGGGGCCATGACGCGCTACCGAGATCTCCTCGACAGCGCGTGTCTCAATGCGCGAATACCGCTGCTCGCCGCCGCCGTGCGGCACGTCGGCTACCCGGCGATCCGCAATCGCGGCACGCTCGGCGGCAGCCTCGTGCACAACGATCCCTCGGCCGAGGCCGGCGTTGTCCTGACCTGCCTTGGTGCGGAGCTCCTTGTCGTCTGCGCCGGTGCGGAGCGTCGGTTGCCGCTCGCGGAGTTCTTCGTCACGACCTACCTCACGGATATCGCGCAGAATGAGGTACTGACCGAAATCCGGGTGCCGATCCCGCCGGCCGGTGCGGGATTCGCGTTCAAGGAAGTCGCCAGGCGGGTCGGGGATTTCGCCATCGTGAACGTCGCCGCGCAGATCGGCAGCAATGCGCAGGGTGAGGTGACGAGTCTCTCACTCGCGCTCGGTGGTGTCGCCGAGACGCCTATCCGGGCGGATGTCGAGGGCAGCCTGCTCGGCCGTCTGATCGATATGCCGCTCGCGGCCCGCGTCGCCGCGGAAGTCGACGCCATGATCGATCCTCAGGACGACAACGTCGCGCGGGGTGACTACAAGCGGCATCTGGCGGGTGTACTCGTGAAGCAGGCATTGCTCGAGGCGCATGCCGGTTCCCGGGCCGGCGACTAAACG
>JADZCB010000311.1 GCA_020851775.1 Gammaproteobacteria bacterium | reverse complement strand
TCCCGGTAGAGGTTGTCGACGTCGACCGTCATCGAATCGGCCTGCTGCGGGGATCGGGTGGACATGGGGCGCTTCCTCGAATGTGATGGGCCGCCATGTTAAGGATTGCGTCACGGAGTGTCACGGCAGCGCCGGCGGAAGGGACCGAGGTCGAGGTGTGGCTCGCTGCCTCCGGACCTGCTCAAGGTTTCGCGCAAGCTGTCGCAAATTCCTGACAAGCTTGCGCTTTGTAACATGCCGGCCGGCGGGCGCCGTGTGTAGAATGCCGCCCTGCGAGGAATCACCCCGCGAAGCATCGCCGCTTCGCGCGTCAGCACGGAGTAGTGATGCGAATTCTGGTCACCGGCGCGGCCGGCTTCATCGGTGCCCGTCTCAGCGAACAGTTGCTGGATCGGGGTGACGAAGTCATCGGCATCGACAATCTCAACGATTACTACGACCCCACGCTGAAAGCGGCCCGGCTCGCGCGGCTGACGCCGCGCAGCGGTTTCAAATTCCACAAAATCGACATCGCCGATCGCCCGGCGACCGCCGCCACCTTCCAGGCGGCGCGCCCGACCCGCGTCGTCAACCTCGCCGCCCAGGCCGGCGTGCGCTATTCGATCGAAAACCCGCATGCCTATGTCGACGCCAATGTCGTCGGTTTCGTGAATGTCCTCGAAGCCTGCCGGGCGCTCGCCGTCGAGCATCTCGTGTACGCGTCGACGAGCTCGGTCTACGGCGCGAACACGCGCATGCCGTTCTCGGTGCACGACAACGTCGATCACCCGCTGTCGCTGTACGCGGCGACGAAGAAGGCGAACGAGCTGATGGCGCACACTTACAGTGCGCTGTTCGGCCTGCCGACGACGGGTCTGCGCTTCTTTACGGTGTACGGTCCGTGGGGCCGGCCGGACATGTCGTTGTTCATGTTCACGAAGAAGATCCTCGCCGGCGAGCCGATCGACGTCTTCAACTACGGCAACCACCGGCGTGACTTCACTTATGTCGACGACATCGTCGAAGGCGTGATCCGCGCGCTCGATCACGTGGCGACGCCGAATCCGGACTGGTCCAGCGACGATCCGGATCCCGGCACCGCGGCCGCGCCTTACCGCCTCTACAACATCGGCGCCAACCGGCCCGTGCCCTTGATGGACTTCATCGGCACGCTGGAACAGTGTCTCGGCATCGAAGCGCAGAAGAACTTTCTGCCCTTGCAGCCGGGCGACGTCCCCGACACCTATGCCGACGTGACCGCGCTGGTCGACGACGTCGGTTATCGCCCGTCGACCCCGATCGCGGTCGGCATCGCGAACTTCGTCTCCTGGTATAAAGAGTATTACCGCATCCCATGACTACGCATCACCGGAAAGTCTCGGTCGTCGGCCTCGGTTACGTCGGCCTGCCGGTCGCCGTCGCGTTCGGCAGGCAGTCGCACTGTGTCGGCTTCGACATCAACGAACACCGCATCGCCGAACTGAAGCGCAGCGAGGACAGCACGCTCGAAGTCGAGCCGGCCGATCTGAAGGCGGCGAACATCACCTTCACCGCAGATCCCGCGGTACTCGCCGAGGCCGACTTCCACATCGTCGCGGTACCGACGCCAATCGACCACGCGAAGCGCCCGGACATGACGCCGGTGCTGAAGGCATCCGAGACGGTCGGCAAGGTGCTCAAGCGTGGCGACATCGTCGTCTACGAGTCGACCGTCTATCCTGGCGCGACCGAGGAGGACTGTGTGCCGGTGCTGGAGAAGCACTCCGGGCTCAAGTGCGGCGTCGACTTCTTCGTCGGCTACTCGCCCGAACGCATCAACCCCGGCGACAAGGAACACACCTTCACGAAGATCACGAAGGTCGTGTCCGGACAGACACCCGACATTCTCGACGTCGTCGCCCGCGTCTATGAGAGTGTGGTGACGGCCGGCGTGCACCGCGCGGCGACGATCAAGGTCGCAGAGTCCGCGAAAGTCATCGAGAACACGCAACGCGATCTCAACATCGCACTGATGAACGAGCTGGCACTGATCTTCCAGCGTCTCGGTATCGACACCCGTGACGTGCTGGCCGCCGCGGGCACCAAGTGGAACTTTCTGAAGTTCGATCCGGGCCTCGTCGGCGGCCACTGCATCGGCGTCGATCCCTACTACCTGACGCATCGCGCGCAGGTCGCCGGCTACATCCCGGAAGTCATCCTCGCCGGGCGCAGCATCAACGACAACATGGGCCGCTACGTCGCCCAGCAGCTCGTGAAGTTGATGATCCAGCACGGCAGCCCGGTGAAGAACGCGACGATCACGGTGCTCGGCTTCACCTTCAAGGAAGACGTGCCCGATCTGCGCAACACGCGCGTGATCGACATCATCGAAGAACTGCGCGACTACGGCGCGCACGTGCAGATCCACGACCCTTGCGCGCATGCCGGGGAAGCGCACGAGGAATATGGTGTCCGGCTCACGCCGGAAAGCGATCTGGCCCCGGCGCAGGCCGTCGTCTTCGCGGTCCCGCATCGGCAGTACCTCGCGCAGGGCTGGTCGGCCGTGACGCAGCGCCTCGTCAACGGGCGCGGCGTCGTCGCCGACGTCAAGGCCAAACTCGATCGCGCGACCTGCCCGGACGGCGTCGCGCTGTGGAGGCTCTGAGGCCATGAAAGTCGTGATGATAGGCACGGGCTACGTCGGCCTCGTGTCCGGCACCTGCTTTGCCGAGTTCGGCGCCGACGTTGTCTGCGTCGATGTCGACGAGAAGAAAGTCGAGCGCCTGAAGAATGGCGAGATCCCGATCTACGAGCCCGGCCTCGACGATCTCGTCGCCAAGAACGTCCGCGAAGGCCGGCTGTCGTTCACGACACGGCTCGGCGATGTCGCCGGTGACGCCGATCTCGTGTTCATCGCCGTCGGCACGCCGAGCCGGCGCGGCGACGGCTTCGCCGATCTCTCCTATGTCTACGAGGCCGCGCGCCAGGTCGCGCCGCACCTGCGCGGCTACACCGTCATCGTCGACAAGTCGACGGTGCCGGTCGGCACTGCGCGCAACGTGTCGCGTCTTATCCGCGAGACGAACCCGGAAGCAGACTTCGACGTCGCCTCGAACCCCGAATTCCTGCGCGAAGGTGCCGCGATCTCGGACTTCATGCGTCCGGACCGCGTTGTGATCGGCGTCGACAGCCCGCGCGCGGAGAAGCTGCTGCGCGAACTCTACCGCCCGCTGAACCTGATCGAGGCGCCGATCCTCGCCACCGGCCTCGAGAGCGCCGAGCT
>JADZCB010000310.1 GCA_020851775.1 Gammaproteobacteria bacterium | reverse complement strand
GGAGGACGGCTGCCGTCGCGGCTGTCGTGCTGCTCGCGTCGCCGCGGTGGCGCACTGCCATGCCGCGGCACCTCGCGTGTCAGGCGTTCGGCCGCCGCGTCGCGCGGCGCGCGAGTGGATGCAGCCTCCCCGCGCACCGGCGGGCGTCCGTCATCGCGCGTTCCGCGCGCGCGATCGGCGGGGCCAGTCCGGAAGGGTCTCGCGTCGTCACGCGGTGCGCCACGTCGCGCTGGCGACGTACGCTCGCCCGCCGGTCCCGGGCCACCGGCGGGAGGTCCGGCCCGCCGCGGGCGTTTCGACGGTTCGGCCGTCGCCGCGTGGCTGGCCGGGCGCCGCGCCAGCGTCTCTTGCCCGTCCTCGTCGGCCGGACGCAGATTGAAACGGAACTTGCCGAAACGCACTTTCTTCATGTGCTGCAGGAGTTCGCGCGGCATGCCCGCCGGCAGATCGACCAGCGTGTGATCGTCGAAGAGTTCGATCCGCCCGATGTAGCGGCTGTCGAGTCCCGCCTCGTTCGCGATCGCGCCAACGATGTGCTTGGGTGTCGCGCCATGGACAAGGCCGACGTCGAGCCGGTAGCGCTCCATGTCGACATCGGATCGGGTGCCGTTCGCGGCATCGCGGGTCGGCGTGGCGAGGAATTCGTCGAGTTCGTCGGGTCGCGGCAGGCGCGCCGGACGCGCGGCCGGGGACGCCTCGCGCGCAGGAAGCGGTCGCGGCGACGCATCCGGATGGGGACGCGGTTTCGCCTCCGGTCGCGGCGGCGGCGCAGCGCGCTCCTCACGCGGGGCCGGACCGGATTCGAAGCGCAGCGGCCGCTCCCGTTGCACCATCCACGCGAGCGCGGCACCGACGCGTGCCGGATCGATGTCGTTGGCATCGGCGATCTCGTGCACCAGGGACTCGAAGAAGTCGAGATCCTCGCGTGCCAGGTGCTCGGCGACGGCTTCGCGGAACTGCGTACCGCGCCGGTCGGCGATCGCGCTCAATGAAGGCGCACGCATCGGCTCGATCGGCTGGCGCGTCGCGCGCTCGATCGCGCGCAGCAGCCGCATTTCGCGCGGCGCGACGAACAGGATCGCCTCGCCCGTACGGCCGGCGCGGCCGGTGCGGCCGATTCGGTGGACATAGCTTTCGATGTCGTAAGGCACGTCGTAGTTGATGACGTGACTGATGCGCGGCACGTCGAGGCCGCGCGCGGCGACGTCGGTCGCGATCACGATGTCGAGCGCCTCGTTCTTCAACTGCTCGATCGCCTTCTCGCGCTGTGCCTGGTTCATGTCGCCGTTCAACGCCGCGCAGGCGTAGCCGCGCGCTTCGAGCTTTTCGGCGAGTTCGACCGTCGCGGTCTTCGTCCGCACGAAGATCAGCACGGCGTCGGTCGCTTCGACTTCGAGCATGCGCGTCAACGCATCGAGCTTGTGCAGGCCGCCGACCTGCCAGTAACGCTGGCGCACGGCTTCGACGGTGCTGGTCTTCGCCTTGATCCTGATCTCGCGCGGCGCTCTCAGGTGTCGTTGTGCGACATCGCGGATCGCATCCGGCATCGTTGCCGAGAACAGTGCCGTCTGTCGGGTCGAGGGCGTGTGCTCGAGGATCCATTCGACGTCCTCGATAAAGCCCATGCGCAGCATTTCGTCGGCTTCGTCGAGCACCAGTGCCGAAAGTTTCGCGAGCGAAAGACTTTCGCGACGCAGATGATCCATCACACGACCCGGCGTGCCGACGACGACGTGTACGCCGCGCCGGAGCTGGTGCAACTGCTGGTGCATGCTCTGGCCGCCGTAGATCGGCACGACATGGAAACCGGGCATGCCGTGCGCATAGCGCTGGCAGGCTTCGGCCACCTGAATCGCGAGTTCGCGCGTCGGTGTCAGCACGAGGATCTGCGGGCCCGCGGCGGCCGGGTCCAGGCGCGCGAGCAGCGGCAATGCGAACGCGGCGGTCTTGCCGGTGCCGGTCTGGGCCTGACCGATCAGGTCGTGTCCGCCGAGCAGGGCCGGGATGGCGGCGGCCTGGATCGGCGAGGGCGATTCGTAACCGAGCGTCTCCAGCACCGCGAGCATGGACGCGGGCAGGCCGAGATCGGCGAAGGAAGGACTGGTGTCTGACATCGGAAAGGGGGGGGCGCGATGCCCGGCGGGCTAGGGGGCGCGCAGTGTAACCGGTCGACGCGGAAAAGGCGTGGGGTATGCGGAATGCCGGCTTGCCCGATCCCGCTCCTTCCGTGCTCTCCCACCGCCCGCGTGTCCCGCAGGGCGGGACCGCTCAGCGTGACCGCACGCGTGCCTCGCGTTCCGCGGCCAGCGTGTCGAGCCAGGCTTGGCGCGGGTCGCGGAAGCACACACCGAGCTCCCGTTCGGCCTTGACACCGGTGAACTGCAGATCCATGAAGGACGCCCGCGCGAGATCGGCGCTGAACAGCGGCGGCAATCGCAGCCAGCGCTGCGGCGCTTCGAGCGCCGCGCAGTAGGCGACGGCGAGCCATTTCGGCATCCACCACCGGATTCGGCGCCAGCCGCCGGGCGTCGTCTGCCACAGCCGGAACATCTCGCGCAGCGCCAACTGGCCGCCGGAGAAAATATAGGTTTCGCCGGCGCGACCGGCCTCGACGGCGCGCACGAGGCCGGCGGCGAGATCATCCACGTGGACGAACGACAGCACGCCGTTGCCGAAACCGACGGGCGGCAGCAGACCGCGTACATAGAGGCGGGCGAAATGACCGAGTCCGGCGTGGTCGCCGGCGCCGATCACCGCGACCGGACAGGCGATGACGAGCGGACAGCCATTGCGCTGGAATCCGAGCGCCAGTTCGTGCGCCTCGGTCTTCGTCGCTTCGTAATGCGACAGCGGTACCGTGGCGCGCGTGAATTGCTCGTCGCGGACGCGCCCGCCGCTGTCGCCCCAGTAGAAGGCAGTCGACACATGGACGACCTTCGGGATCTTCAGTTCGTGCGCGAGGCCGAGCGTATTGCGCGTACCTTCGATGTTGACCGCCGACATCCGGGCCTTCGACGCCGCGTTGCCACCCATCTCGTACACGCCCGCCGCATGAATCACCGCGGTCGCACCCGCCATCGGGGACCGCAGCGACTCCCGCTGCGTGACGTCGCCGCGCGCCAGCGTGACCGGTAGCCCGGCCAGTTCACGCGCCTCAACGGCGTCGGGGTTGCGGACGAGTGCGGTGATCTCGAAGCCCTGCGCGTGCAACGTGCGCACGAGCGCGCGACCGATGAAGCCGGTCGCGCCGGTGACGAAGACTCGCATGTTCCCTCGCGTGGCCGCGTACGTTCAGAGATTGCCCTTGTGCTGCACGCCGTCGACCGGGAGCATCGCGCCGGACACCCAGCTTGCGCGCGGCGAGGCGAGGAACACCACCGCGTGCGCAATCTCCTCGGGGCGACCCATGCGCCCGAAGGGAATGCTCGAGACGACCATGTCGTAGAACGACGGGTTGGTCTTGTGCACGTTGTCCCAGAAACCGTCGGGGAAATCGATTGAACCGGGTGCGACGCAGTTGACGCGAATACCTTTCGGCGCGAGTTCCATCGCCATGCTCTTCGACTGGCTGATCAGCGCCGCCTTCGCCGCGGCGTAGGCGGCGACCCCGGGGAGACTCGCCTCGAGTCCCGAAATCGAACTGATGTTGACGATCGCCCCGCCGCCCTGCCGTTCCATCCACGGCGTGACGGCCCAGGTCGCCCGCACCGCCGCCATGATGTCGACATCGAAGCTCGCAGCCCAGCCCGCTTCGTCGTCGGTGACGCCGAAGCCCGAGGGGTTGTTGACGAGCACGTCGACGCGGCCGAGCGCGGCATGCGCACCGGCGAGAAAGCCGTTCAAGGCCTCGGCCTTGCCGACGTCACATGTCGCCGCATGCACGTCGACGCCGAGCGCAGCGCAGGCCTTGCGCGTGTCTTCGAGCGCCTCGG
>JADZCB010000309.1 GCA_020851775.1 Gammaproteobacteria bacterium | reverse complement strand
TGTGCCTTGCCGCGGGTGCCGCAGATTGCTTCGTACATGCCCCATAGCGCCGGGTCGAGCGGCCCGGCGCCGTCGGCGTCGAGCATTTCCCCGACGAGATGGAATTCGCCGCCCGGCAGCAGGGCCGCGTGGACCTTCGCGACCACGTGGCGGATGACGTCCGGCGCGTAAATCGGCAGGTTGGAGGCCATCACGGCCACGTCGCAATCGCGCGGAAACGCCGTCGCCGTGAAATCGCCGGCCAGCGTGTCGATGCGCTCGCTCATCTCGTGCGCCGCGAGATACTCGCGCGTCACTTCGATGACGGGCGGCAGGTCGAGCACCACCGCACGCAACTGCGGAAAGCGCTGGACGGCGTTGATGCTGTAGGCGCCCGAGCCTCCGCCGAGATCGAGCAGCTTGCGGCGGGTGCCGAGATCGACCGCGCGGCAGAAACGTTTGCCGGCACCCATGCCGATGCTGTAGGTCGCTGCATGATAGGCACGCGCCGACTCGACGGTGAGATCGGCGTACATGCCGAGCAGGGTCGGCGGTGTCGGGTCGGTCAGGATCCCGGTGAGGTCGAACCACTTCGGGACGTCGGCGCGGGTGAACATCATCCAGTCGCCGGCGTAGGTCGACGCGCCGCGCACGAGGAAACGCGCCGCATCCGGGGCATTGACGAGGCGCCCGTCACGGCGCTCGAGCAGACCCATCGCGAGCAGGACGGTGACGAGGCGCTCGGCGTTGAGGTCCGACATGCCGGTCGCGCGCACCAACGCGCCGATATCATCCGCGCCGGCGGCGACATGGCTGAAGATCGCGAGATCCAGGGCGGCGTAGAACACCGCCGTTTCGGCGTAGGCGCGCGCCATGCGCTGCAGACGCGTGGTATCGATCCGCTCGGTTGTCATCGCTTCAGCCTCTGTGAGTCATCGGGCGAAGACCAGGGTACATCCGAATCCCGTTCCCGGCCCGCGTTCACTGCTGCTCTTCCGGTGGCTTGCGTTCCCGCGTCACCGCGGCGCGGATCAGCAGCATCGCGGTGACGGGCGTCGACAGCACGACGAACAGCGTGATCAGCAGTTCGTGAAACACCGGTCGGTGCAGCAGCGCCGACGACACCAGCATCGAGGCGATCAGCACCGAGCCGACGCCGAGCGTCGTCCCCATCGTCGGCGGGTGCATGCGGGTATAGAAATCCGGCAGCCGCAGCATGCCGAGCGCGCCGATCACGGACAGCAAGCCGCCGATGACGAGCAACAGCGCAGCGGGCACCGCGGCCCACAGCGGCAGATCCATGCCGTTCATGGCTCGATCACCTCGCCGCGCAGCAGGAACTTCGCCAGCGCGATCGTGCCCACGAAGCCGAACAGCGCAATCAGCAGCGCCATGTCGAAGTACACGGTGGAGCTGGAACGAATGCCGAGCATCAGCAGCGTCAACATGCCGTTGATGTACATCGTATCGAAGGCCAGCACGCGATCCTGCGCCGACGGACCGATGATCAGGCGGATCAGCGCGAAGATCATCGCCAGTATGAAGCACAGCGACGCGAACGCTGCGGCGAAGTCGAACAGCAGATTCATTCGAAGATCCTCATCAGGCGCTGTTCGTAGCGATTCTTGAACAACTCGATCCAATGCGCTTCGTCGACCAGATCGAGCACGTGCAGCCTGAGCAGCGTGCCATCAGGCGACAAACCGACCCACACCGTGCCCGGCGTGGACGTGACGATCATCGCGAGGGTGGCCAGCCCGTGTGGATCGCGCAGCTCGAGCGGAATGTCCAGAAACCCCGAATGCAGTTTCCTGTTTCCGTACGGACTCAGGACGATGCGTGCGACCGCGATATTGGAGCGCACGATGTCCAAAAGGACCACGCACGCCAGCGCCGCCGCGACATCGATCCGGCGCAGCCGCGCAGACAACGGGCGCAGCGTCGAGCCGCCCCATGCGAGTACCACGGCCAGCGCCACTCCCAGCAGCAGATGTCCGAGGGCAAGAGTCTGGTTGAGCAGCAACCACAGCGCGGTCAGCACCAGCACCTGTACGGGAGAAATCCGACGGCGGAAGGTCTGCATCATCGCGCGTGCTCTTCGGCGTGCTCGCCGCCGCGCTGCGCGAGCACGACGCGGATATAGGTGTCCGGCTGATGTAGCGAGCGCGCGGCGGCATCCAGATAGTTCGTGACCGCCCCCGTCCCGATGCTCATGCCGATGCACAGCGCCACCAGCAGCGCCAGCGGTGCGGCCTCGAGTACGCGCAGCCGCGGCGTCTCGCGCGCGATCGGACTCCAGAACAACCGCATCCCCATGCGACTCAATGCAACGATGCCGGCGAGACCGGACAGCAGCACCGCCCCGCACAGCGCCCACACCGCCGCCGATCCATCGGCCCCGGGCGGCTGCGTCAGCGCCGTCGACAGCAGCATGAACTTCGCGACGAAACCGGGCAGCGGCGGCAGCCCCGTCGCCAGCAGCACACAGCACACGAACATCAACCCGAGAAAGGCGATAGTCGCCGGGATCGGGATGCCGATCTCCTCGTCGTCGTCCGGCTGGACCGATGGCTCCTTGATGCCGTAGCCGACGTAGAACGGCGAAATCTCCGCGGCCGATCCGCCCCGCGCCTCGCCGGGCGGATCGGCAACGCGCGTGCGATCGGTGGTCATTCCCGTCAGCATGAAGAAGGCGGCCGTCGTCAGCACCGACACGATCAGATAGAACAACACCGGAGACGTCAGCGCATCGACCTGCAGGCCCAGCGCCGCGAGCAGGATCCCCGTCGACACGAGCACCGAATAGGTCACGAGCCGCGCGAGATGTTTCGCGCCCAGCATCGCGATCGAGCCGGTCACGAGCGTCGCGAGCCCGAGATAGAACAGGGCGGCACCGAGGCGGTCGTCGGCCCCCAGGATCGTGCCCACCCGCAGCACCGCATAGAGCCCGACCTTGGTCATCATCGCGAACATCGCCGCGACCGGCGCGGTCGCGGCCGAATAGGCGCCCGGCAGCCAGAAATTGAGCGGCCAGCTACCGGCCTTGATGAGGAAGGCGACGCCGAGCACGGCCGCGCCCGTGTCGAACAGCGCCCGATCCTCGCGCGTCAGCGCCGCCACGCGGCCCGCGAGATCCGCCATGTTCAAGGTGCCGGCCACGCCGTAGATCAGCGCCACGCCGATCAGGAACAGGAAGGAGGCGGCGAGGTTCACCACGATGTAGTGCATGCCCGCCTTCACGCGCGCGACGCCGCCGCCGCGCAGCACGAGTCCGTAGGACGCCGCCAGCAACACCTCGAAGAACACGAAGAGATTGAACAGATCGCCGGTGAGGAACGCTCCGTTGAGTCCCATCGTCAGCAGCTGGAACAGTGAATGGAACGGCTGCCCCGGGCGATCCCACCGCGAGATCGAATACACCAGCGTCGTCAGTGAGACGATCGCGCCCAGCGTGATCATCACGGCCGCCAGGCGATCGACGACCAGCACGATGCCGAAGGGCGCCGGCCAGTTGCCGATGGCGTAGACGCCGACGCCTTCCTGCCAGATGTAGGCCGCCGCATCGCTGGTGAGATGGAGCAGCACGCCGCCGATCGCGAGCTGCGCGAGCACCGACGCGAGCGCCAGGGTCGTGCGCGCGCCGCGACTGGCTTCGGACAGGAACAGCATCGCGGCGCCCGCCATCAGCGGAATGATGATCGGCAGGACCACCAGGTGTTGCAGCAGCAGGTTCATGTCTCGGGCTCCCGGCCGTCCACGTGATCGGTGCCCGTCATGCCGCGCAGTGCGAGCAGGACGACGAGGAACAGCGCGGTGGTCGCGAAGCCGATCACGATCGCGGTGAGCACCAGCGCCTGCGGCACGGGATCGGCGTAGAGCGTCGGATCCACCGCATGACCGGCCTCGATGATCGGCGCCTGGTGCAGCGCCAGCCGCCCCATGCCGAAGATGAAGATGTTGGTGGCGTAGGACAGCAGCGTGAGGCCCATCAGCACCTGGAAGGTGCGCGGACGCAGCAGCAGCCACACGCCCGAGCCTGCGAGCACGCCGATGGCCAGCGCATAGACGATTTCCATCAGCCTTCGACCTGCGATGGCGCCGCCGTGTTTTCCCGGCGCTCGGTCGTCGGCCCCAGCGGCCTGCGCGGGCTGCGCAGCGACTGGTGCGCGAGGGCGACGAGCATCAGCAACGTGGCGCCGACCACCAGCATGTACACGCCGAGGTCGAACAGCAGCACGCTCGACAGATGCACCTCGCCCAGCAACGGCACAGGCAGATCCGCGCTGCGCGCAGTGAGGAAGGGCAGCGACGCCGGCCACGCCCCGAGGCCCGCGGCGGCGGCGGCGAGCAGGCCGAGGCCTATCCACACCAGCGGATGCACGCGCAGTCGGGCCTCCACCCAGATGGTGCCGCTCACCATGTACTGCACGATCACGGCCGTGGCCATGACCAGCCCGCCGACGAAGCCGCCGCCGGGCGCGTCATGGCCGCGCAACAGGAAATACACCGAGACCATGCCCGCCATCGGCAACAGCAGTCGCGCCAGTACCGCCGGAATCCTCAGATCGCCGCGTGGCAGCATATCCTCGGGATTGGGCGGCGCCGTGTCCGCGTCGTCCGCGCGGCGCTGCGCGTGAGGGACTTCGATGCTCTCGGGCGCGGGGCGGAAACGGCGCAGCAGTGCATAGACGATCATCGCGACGATGCCGACGACCGTGATCTCGCCCAGCGTGTCGAAGCCGCGGAAGTCGACCAGGATGACATTCACCACGTTGTGTCCGCCGGCCGAGGGCAGGGCCTGGCCGAGGAAGAAAGGCGCCAGTTCGCCGGTGGAAGGACGTGTCAGCACCGCGAAGGAGAGCGCCGCGAAACAGGCGCCGATCACGACGGCGAGCGCGGCGTCGCGCGCCCGGCGTGCCCGCGCGCGCCGGGTCTCGCGCCGCGCTTCGAAGAACTCGAGCCGGCGCGGCAGCCACCGCAGACCGAGCAGGATGAGCACCATCGTCACCACTTCCACCGAGATTTGCGTCAGCGCCAGATCCGGCGCCGAGAACCACGCGAAGGTCAGGCAGATGACGAGTCCCACGCCACCGACCAGGATCAGGGCGGCGAGGCGGTGGAATTTCGCCTGCAGCGCCGCCCCCAGCGCGCAGGCGCCGCCGATCAGCCACAGCAGCAGGAACAGCGGGTCCAGCGGCGTGAGCGGCAGGGGACCGCGCGTCCAGCCGGCGATCGCCAGCGGCAGAGAGCCGGCGACGACCGCGGTCAGCACGATCAGCAGGAGCTGCGGCTGCAGGCGCCACGAAAACAGCAGGCGCGTCAGC
>JADZCB010000308.1 GCA_020851775.1 Gammaproteobacteria bacterium | reverse complement strand
GAGAAGGCCGCGGATTTCTCGGCGCGCTTCCCGAACATCGTCGTGCAGAACACGTAGGGCCGGGCCGGGCGATCGGCGGCCGATACGGGCGTCATTCGCCGCCTCGGCCAGGATGTTGCATTTGTAGGCTAGCCTTATGTGGCTATAATGGCCAGATGAAGACGGCAACGGTATCCGAGGTCAAGAATCGCCTGTCGGAACTGCTGCGGCGCGTGCGTCGCGGTGAATCGGTGGTGATCCTCGATCGCGAGACTCCAATCGCGCGTATCGAGCCGATCGCGGCAACGCTTTCCGACGGTGACGAGCGTCTTTCCGAGCTAGAGCGTGCTGGCGTGCTGCGACGCCCCACGCGCAAGCCTGCCGCCGATATCCTGCGCACCCTTCCGCCGATGCCGAAGGTCAAGGGAAGTGCGGTCGCCGCCGTGCTCGCCGAGCGTGACGAAGGGCGGTAGGATCGCCGCGACACCACGTCTCGCGATCGCTACGATAGTTCATCGGGGGTGCGGATGCGCTTCTGGGACACGTCAGCAGTGGTGCCGCTGCTCGTCGAGGAGGCACGCACGATCGAGACGGCCACCCTGTTCGAGGAGGATCGCGATTTTGCGTTGTGGTGGAGTACGCCCGTCGAGTGCGCGTCCGCGTTCACCCGCCTCCTACGCGAGAAGCGGCTCGACGAACGCGGACTCGATTTCGCATTCGAGCGGCTCGACGCACTCGTCGAATGTGGCGTCATGATCGAGCCGTGCGATACGATTCGTGCCGAGGCACGCCGCCTCGTTCGCGTTCATCCGTTGCGTGCCGCCGACGCGCTGCAGCTCGCCGCTGCGATCGAGTTGCGAGGCTCGCCCACGCTGCGCCAACAGTTCATTACCTATGACGAGCGCCTCGCCCTCGCGGCGCGTCGCGAGGGCTTCGCAGTCAACGCGCCGTAGCGGCGCATCTCGGGATCAGCGACGATGAGCATCAAGTCCGATCGATGGATTCGCCGGATGGCGCAGGCGACCGGCATGATCGACCCCTTCGAGCCGGGACAGGTGCGCGAGGTCGACGGGCGGCGCATCGTGTCGTACGGCACGTCGAGCTACGGTTACGACATCCGCTGCTCGCGCGAATTCAAGATCTTCACCAACATCAATTCGACGATCGTCGATCCGAAGGCGTTCGACGCCAAGTCGTTCGTCGACTTCGAAGGCGACGTGTGCATCATCCCGCCGAATTCCTTCGCGCTGGCGCGCACCGTCGAGTATTTCCGGATTCCGCGGAACGTGCTCACGATTTGCCTCGGCAAGTGCGTGACCGGCGACACGCGCGTGCTCGACGCGACGAGCGGGGCGCTGGTTCCGATCATCGCGATGAAGGCTGGCTCGACGGTCATGGGCCTCGACGGCTGGCGTGCGGCGCGAGCGTCGGTCTCGGCGTTCATTCCGCAAGGCCGGAAGCCCGTCTTCGAGCTGCGCACGCGCGCCGGCATGCGCATCCGCGCCACCGCCAATCACCCGTTCCGGACGTTGCACGGATGGACGCCGCTCGAAGGACTCGCACCGGGCAGCCGCATCGCGGTGCCGCGCGAGTTGCCGGTCTTCGGCACGACGCCACTGCCCGATTGGGAGGCATCGCTCCTGGGGCTCATGATCGCCGAGGGGCAGTGCAGTACGCCCGGGCACAGCCCGACGTTCACGAGCAACGATGCCGTTCTCGTCGCGTTGCTGAGGCGATCGGTCGAAGCCGGCGGGCTCGGCTGCGTGACGGCCAAGCCGCATCACGACTATCGGCTCGTCAACCATCCGGGACGTGGCGGGGTGCCGGAAGCCAACCGCGCGACGCGCTGGCTCGCGAGCCACGGGCTCACGGTGACCGCGGAAGCCAAGTTCGTACCGCAGTGCGTCTTCACTGCGCCGCGCTCGGCGGTCCGGCTGTTCCTGCAGGCGCTCTTCTCCGGCGACGGCGGCGCCTATCACGCGAACGGCAGTTTCTTCATCGAGTACTACTCGAAATCGCGTCGCCTCGTCGAAGACGTGCGGCACCTGCTGCTCCGCTTCGGGATCTTCGCGCTGCTGCGCGAAAAGACGACCCCGATCGGCACGCCCGCACATTCGCTGCAGATCACCGATCGCGAACAGATTCGCCGCTTCGCGCGCGAAGTCGGGTTTTGCCCCGGCTCGGTGAAGCAGCTTCGTCTCCAGGGAGAGATGCTGCCTGCGCTCGATGCCGTGACGACGCACGCGAAGAGCAATTTCGATACGCTCCCCCGCGAGGCCTGGCCGGTCCTTGCCGGCGCCGTTGCGGGGGCCGGCGTGAGCCTCAATCGCATCGGCATCAAGACCAATCCCGCGCAATCGGTCGGCCGCGCGCTCGCCGGCGTCGTGCGCGACAGGACGAAGGACGTGCCCCTCGCCGAGCTTCTCGACGGCCCGCTATGGGATGTCGTGGAATCGATCGCGCCAGCTGGCGAGGAGGAGGTCTACGACATCAGTGTCGAGGGGATCCACAACTTCGTGGCCAACGATATCTTCGTCCACAACAGCACCTATGCCCGCTGCTTCCGCGGCGACACCCGCGTGGCGCTCGTCGATGGGACGTCGCCGACGCTCGAGGAAATGGCGCTCCGTGCTGAGCGCGGCGAGCGCTTCTGGGGCTATAGCCTCGGCGCCAATGGGCGCGTGGTCGTGTCGCTCCTCGACGCGCCACGGTACATCGGCCGGGATGCGCTGATCGAGATCGAACTCGACAATGGCGAGGTCATCCGCGCCACACCCGACCACGATTTCATGGCACGGGATGGTTTGATGTTGCCGGCGGACGACCTGCGACCCGGGCAGTCGCTGATGCCGCTCTACCGGCACCTCTATCGCGGCTACGAGATGATCTACCAGCCGATCAACGGGCATCTCTTGCCGACGCATCGCCTGGCCGACGAGTGGAATCTGCGTGGTGGCATCTACGCCGACACGCCTGATACGCACCGGCATCATATCGATTTCGACCGCCGCAACAACCGGCCAACCAACATCGAGCGTGTGGCGGCGTCCGAACACATTCGTCTCCACAATGCGGTGAGCTACGGCGGTGAGTTCGACCCGGTCGAGCATGGTGCAGCGATCAGCGAAGCGCTGGCGCGGCGCGCGCTGGACGAAACCGGATCGATCCGCGGTGCTGCGCGCCTGCTCGGTTGCGACCGCTCTCTCTTTCGGCGGTTTCCCGATATCGTTGCGCAGTTCCACGGGCGACAGGGGTTGCGCAATCACAAGGTCACCGCCATCCGTGACCTGCCTGGCGATCACGACGTCTACTGCCTGACCGTCCCAGAAGCCGGTAATTTCGCACTCGAGGCAGGCGTGTTCGCGAGCAATTGCGGCATCATCGTCAACGTGACCCCCTTCGAGCCCGAGTGGGAGGGCTACGTTACGCTCGAGTTCAGCAACACCACGCCGCTCCCGGCCAAGATCTACGCGAACGAAGGTGTCGCGCAGGTCATCTTCTTCGAGTCCGACGAGGTCTGCGAGACGTCGTACAAGGATCGCGGCGGCAAGTACCAGGGCCAGGCCGGCGTGACGCTGCCGAAGATCTGAATCGGGTTCACGGTTCCGCGCACATCGCGACCGGGTCGGGGCCGTAGCCCTCGGCGACGTAGCCTCGGGCGATCATCTGCGCCTTCAACACGGGATCGGTCACGTAGCGGTGGTTGGAATCGACGCGCTGATTCCACAGTCGATACACGGGAATGGTGGCGGCCGGGCAGGCGCCGGTCAGCGGGTCGGGAAGCGCCGCGTAGAACGCATGGGGCGACTCGAAGACGTAGCCGCGGTAATTCGGATCGGTCAGCATCTTCGCCTGCACCTCCGCACATTCTTGCGCGGACGCGGTGAAGAAGTGCGAATCGCCGAGCGCGGGCGGGATGTAGAAGCGGCACACCGGCACGAACGTTGCGGG
>JADZCB010000307.1 GCA_020851775.1 Gammaproteobacteria bacterium | reverse complement strand
CATGCGGCAGGCCGGGATGCCATTGCGCGTCTCGAGCGCGCCATCGCACAGGCAGATGCGGCCGCTGCCGTCGCCGCCGGCACGACCTATATCGATCTGCTGCGTGCCCATATCGAAAAGGAGGATTCGATGGTGTTCGCGAGCGCCGACGCCGCAATGGATGCGGGTGATCTGGCGCAGCTCTCCGAAGCCTTTGCCAGTGTCGAATCCGCGTCCGCATACCGCGAAAACTTCGAGCGCTGCAGTCGATTCGCGCTGACGGTGGCAATGCGGCAGCGCTGAGTCCAGCGCACCGCGGTGGACAGCGCGAAGATCCGTCTCCTATAGTCGAACCGTCGGGCGCTGTCTGTTGTGACGCGCGCCGCGCACGGGGAGAGTCCGATGGCCTGCTGTGTGATCGCGCTCGCGATGGTGTATCGCCTGATCGATACTTGGCGCCGCACACAGGCATGGATTGCCGGCGTCCCCGTCGCCGCCGGCCGGGTCTGGCGCGCACCGCTGCTGCGCCGGGCCGTGGTCGCCGTTGCCGTCATCGAATGCATCGTCGTCGGCG
Organism: Gammaproteobacteria bacterium; assembly: GCA_020851775.1. GTDB lineage: Bacteria > Pseudomonadota > Gammaproteobacteria. The sequence goes on along the minus strand of JADZCB010000307.1, from coordinate 6,118 downwards.
CGCTCGTCTGGCAGCATCGTCAGCATCTGTCCGACGCTGGCGGGCGCCTGCTGGTCGCGAGCAGCGGCATCGCCGCGAATCTGTGTCGTACCGTTCCGCCCGTTCGCCTGATCAGCAGCCACGAGGAGTAAGCCGATGTCCGCCATCGAAAGCGACGCCCTGGGCCGCGCCCACGAATTCCAGCATGGCAACAAGGGACCGGTGACGGCATCCCGGCATCGTCGCAATGCACTTGTCTATGCGGGTATCGCGTTGCTGGCGTACCTGCCGTTCATCATCGGAGTGTCTTCCGGCTGGCAGACTGCAGGGCTCGGGCTGTTGCTGCCCGGCGCCGGTTTTCTCGCCGTCGGTGGCGCCTGGGTTCTGCTGCTGCCGGTGACGCTCGGCCTGTTCTGGCTTGCCTGCGTCGCGCGGTTCTGGTGCGGCATGGTCGTCGCCCCGCTGACGGTGTGGCTCGGCAGCGCGCTGCTCGCCGGTGTGCTCGTGGACGAGGCGATCTGGCCGCCGGCAGTATTCCTCGTGCCGGCGGCGGCAGGCGCGATCCTGTGGTGGTTCCGGCACGCCCGCCTGCGGCGCGAGGCGGCCGACTCGGCGCGCTACGCGCAGCGCCAGCAATTTTTCGAAGGCTCACGCCTCGAAGTCGACGAACGTGCGGCCCATGAACCCGAGGTCGGCACCCGTGAACTGTCGGCCGAGCAGTTGTCCGCAGCACGCTATGTGCTCGATCGCGCGCTGCAGCCGATCGGGGAATACGCGGGTTATACGATTATCGACCAGTTCCAGCCGGCGGCGCTGCGCTACCAGATCAATCATCTCGGCTTTGCACTCGGCCTGTACCGCAGCCATTACGCCCCGAACTTCGGCGGCTATCTCGACGAGGCGCAACGCAATCTCGTCGAGACCTATCTCGTCAAGCGCGTATGGGACTATTGGGTGCTCGAGTCGATGTGGGGTCACTTCAACTTCACGAACTTCGATCCCGCGCGCAACGACAACATCATGTTGACGGGCTGGTACGGCCTGCACGTCAATCAGTACATGTTGAGCTCTGGCGATCGCCGTTACGGCGAGCCCGGCAGCCTGACCTTCCGGCTGAACGCACGGACGGCGTACCCGCACAGCGCGCACACGCTCGCGCACTCCGTGGTCGACAACTACCGGCGATCCGATTTCTGTCTCTTCCCCTGCGAGCCGAACTGGGTCTATCCGGTCTGCAACATGTACGGCCTCGGCTCGCTCGCCGCCCATGATGCCGTGTTCGGGACCGACTACGCGCGCAGCGTGCTGCCGCAGTGGCTGCACATGCTCGAATCCGAGTTCACGGATCGGAAGGGCTCGCTGGTCGGACTGCGCTCGTACTGGACCGGGATCGAAGTGCCGTTCTATTCGGGCGAGGCCGGCTTCGCTTTCTTCGCAAACGTGTTCTCGCCGGCGCTCGCACGGCGACTGTGGGCGATCGGACGCAAGGAGCTCGGCTTCTGTATCGCACCCGACGCGGAAGGCAGGCCGCGACTCAGTATTCCGCCGGAGGCGTTGTCCTTCCTCGATACGATCGATCCCGGCAACTATCGTCGCGGCGCGTTGTTCGCCTATGCCGCAGTCACGATGTGTGCGCGCGAGTTCGGCGACGACGAACTCGCGGAGGCAGCACTGCGCGCAATGGATCAGGATTGTGGACGCGAAGAGTCGGACGGCGTGACGAGCTACCGTGAGGCATCGACACTGGCCAACGTGTGGGCGATCGAGGCGAAACTGATGCGCACGGGCGATTTTCGGAACTCGTTCGTCAAATCGCCACCGGGCAGCGCCTTCACCGGTCCGCAGCTCGCGAGCGCACGCTATCCCGAGGTGCTGGTCGCGAAGGCGACGAGCAGCGGTCGCAATCTCGACCTGGTGTTGCAACCGGGTCGGACGGCGGGCCGCCAGACGCTCGGTTTCGCGCGCCTCGAACCCGGCGCCGCGTATGCGGTCCGCGGCCGTCCCGATCTCGGATTCCGCGCCGACGCGACGGGGCGGGCGACGCTCGACATCGACCTCGCCGGTCGCACGGCCTTCGAGATCCTGCCCGTGAACTGACGCACAGCGTCGCCCGCGAGCCGGCCCGCACGGGGCGGCGATAGCGAGCCGCTATCGCCGCCATTGAAACATTCGAATCCCCTCACTATTGCATCGCGGTTAAGATGCCGCCCGTCGCAGTTTTCATCCCCCATCGAAAGGAAAGACGATGTCGCTCATCAACACCCAGGTTCAGCCGTTCAAGGTGCAGGCGTTTCACAACGGCAAGTTCGTCGAGATCACCGACGAGACGCTGCGCGGCAAGTGGACCGTGCTGATTTTCATGCCGGCCGCCTTCACCTTCAATTGCCCGACCGAAGTGGAAGACGCCGCCACCAATTACGCCGAATTCCAGAAGGCAGGTGCCGAAGTATACGTGGTCACCACGGATACGCATTTCTCGCACAAGGTGTGGCACGAGACGAGCCCGGCCGTCGGCAAGGCGAAATTCCCGCTGGTCGGCGATCCGACCCATACGCTGACCAATGCCTTTGGCGTGCACATCCCGGAAGCGGGGCTCGCGCTGCGTGGCACTTTCATCATCAACCCGCAGGGCTTGATCAAGACCGCAGAAATTCATGACAACGCGATCGCGCGCGACGTCAAGGAAACCCTGCGCAAGCTGAAGGCCGCGCAGTACGTCGCGAACAACCCCGGTCAGGTCTGCCCGGCCAGGTGGAACGAAGGCGCAAAGACACTGACACCGTCGCTCGACCTCGTCGGCAAGATCTGAGTCCGGACGACACCGTGGCGCGCCCGCGCGCCACGGCGTGATGGACCGTCCTTCGGTCCGGGTCCCGCAGCAGATGAGGGGCTGCGGCGCTCATGCGCGTTCGAGCGATACTGGGATGTACGCATAGCGTATCGACGCGATCCTCGCCGGCTTTGCCACCCAGGCGTGGCATCACTTCCTGTTCAAAAGTTGCGCCCGGCCATTTGATCAAGCGCGGCATCTCGGCCGCTGGAGAACATGTTCATGCTGGATGCTGCGACCCAAGGTCAGCTCGCCGACTATTTCGAACGCATCGTGCAGCCTGTTGCGCTGATCGCGAGTCTCGACGATTCGCCGGCTGCCGCCGACATTCGTGAACTGCTCAGCGAAATCGCCGCGATTGCGCCCGACAAGATCCGCGCGCGCTTCGACGGCACGTTCGAGCGTCGACCATCGTTCCAGATCACCCGCGATGGAGCGGACATGGGCATGCACTTCGCAGCGCTGCCGATGGGTCACGAGTTCACGTCGCTGCTGCTCGCGATCCTGTGGGCCGGGGGACACCCGCCGAAAGCCGATGCCGACGTGCTCGCACAGATCGCGGCGCTCGAAGGCGAGTACTCGTTCACGACCTGGATGAGTCTCAGTTGTCACAACTGCCCGGACGTCGTACAGGCGCTGAACCTGATGGCCGTCTGCAACCCGCGCATCCGCCATGTCGCGATCGATGGAGGTCTGTTCCAGCAGGAAGTCACGGACCTCCAAATCATGGCCGTGCCGAAGACGCTCCTGAACGGTGCGGACTTCGCGAGCGGCCGGATCGAACTGGACGAGATACTCGCAAAAATCGACAGCGGCGCCGCCGCGCGCACGGCGGCGAAGCTTGCCGACAAGGCGCCGTACGACGTACTGATCGTCGGCGGCGGCCCGGCAGGCGCGGCGGCCGCGGTCTATGCGGCACGCAAGGGCGTCCGCACCGGCATCGTCGCCGAGCGTTTCGGCGGGCAGACGCGGGACACGCTCGGGATCGAAAACTATCCATCGGTACTCGCGACCGACGGGCCGGCCTTCGCTGCGGCGCTGGAGGCGCACGTGCGGCATTACGACGTCGACCTGATGGCGCTGCAGCGGGTCACCCGGCTCGAGCCGGCGACTCAGCCGGGGGCTTACGCGAAAGTGATCCTCGACAACGGGGCAGTCCTCAAGAGCCGGACCGTGATTCTCGCGACCGGTGCACGCTGGCGGAACATCGATGTACCGGGTGAACGGCAATACAAGACCAAGGGAGTCGCCTACTGTCCGCACTGTGACGGGCCGCTGTTCAAAGGCAAGGATGTCGCCGTGATTGGTGGCGGCAACTCGGGCGTCGAAGCGGCGATCGATCTCGCCGGCGTGGTCGGCAGCGTCACGCTGCTCGAGTTCGACCGGGCGTTGCGTGCGGATCACGTGCTCGTCGACAAGCTGAAGAGCATGCCGAACGTCAGCATCCACGTGAATGCGCAGACGACCGAGATCACCGGCGACGGGCAGACGGTCAACGGCCTGCGCTACACCGATCGCGCCAGCGGCGAGCAGCACTTCGTCGGACTCGCGGGCGTTTTCATCCAGATCGGGCTGGTCCCGAATACCGAATTCCTGAAGGGTACGATCGAACTCTCGAAATCCGGCGAAATCATCGTCGATGCGAAATGCGCGACCAGCATGCCCGGAATCTTTGCGGCGGGCGACGTGACGACGGTGCCGTACAAGCAGATCGTGATCGCCGCCAGTGAAGGCGCGAAGGCGGCGCTGTCAGCGTTCGAACATCTGATCCGGACACCGCTCGCGGTCTGAGCATCGCGCGTCGTACTAGCGCGCGCAGCGCGTGCGGTCGCGGTTGATTTTCCGGTATGCTCGATTTCCCGGAACTTCAGGACATCGAGCATGAAACTGGAACATCTGTGTTCATACCATGGGGTGCTGCGCGAAGCGCTCGAGGTCGGCGCCGGGCCGCACGGCCATCGCATGATTGTCGAAGTCGACGGCGGCAGCTTCGAAGGTCCCCGCCTGCGCGGGACGCTGCGCAAGGCCGCCTGTGCGGACTGGCTGACCATATTCGAGGGCTACGGTCATCTCGACGTGCGCGCGACGTTCGAGACTCACGATCACGCCTTCATCTATGTCGAGTATACGGGTCGGATCGAACTTACCGATCGCGTCAAGGCAGCGCTCGCCGGCACAGGACAGACGGAGTTCGAAGAGCAGTATTTCTTCACCAGCCCGCGGATGCAGACCGGTGATCCACGCTACCTGTGGGTCAACAATCTCGTGTGCATCGGGCGGGGCAGGGTCGGCCCGGGGCGCGTCGAGTACGACATGTACGCTGTCGTCAACGGCTGACAGCCTGCTGCAGTTCACACGCCGGCGCGTAGCGCCGGCTCGACATCGAGACGCGCGACCCAGCCCGCGAGTTCCGGTCGTGGTGCCGGGTAATATTGCAGCACCAGCGGATCGTGACCGGGGATCACGTGACGCGGCGACGCCGCGAGTGCCCGCAGACGTTGGTACCCTTCGAGCAGTTCCCCGAGGGCGTAGAGCACCGGGAATGCGCGACCCTCTTCCATGTGGGCGTAGAAATGGCTCGCGTCCGACGCGAGCACGACCCAGCCGCGACGTGTCATCACCCGCACTGCCTGCAGGCCGGCGGTGTGGCCTCCGACATGATGGACTTCGAGCCCCGGCGCCAGGCACGCACTGCCGTCGTGGAATTCGACGCGGCGATCGAAGACGCGGTACACGATGCGCGTGACGTCGTCGGCGTCGTAGCCGTGGCTCAGCAGCGTGTGACACATGCAGCGACCGGTCGCGAAGGCCATTTCGCGATCCTGCAGGTGGAAGCGCGCATTGCCGAACAGCGCCACGTTGCCGGCGTGGTCGTAATGGAGATGCGTGAGGATCACGTCTTCGACACCGCCCGGCGTAATCCCGAGCGTCGCGAGACCGTCGGCCACGCCGTGCACGAGAATGCGGCCGCGTGTGCGCGCAGCGTCGGCGTTGAAGCCGGTGTCCACGATGAAGGTGCGCACGGCGTTGCGCACGACCCAGACGTAATAGTCGAGCGGCATCGGCGCGTCGTGCGGATCGCCGCCGACGAAATTGTCCGCCGCGCGGCGGGCGTGATGGCCGTACTTGACGGCGTAGACTTCGTAGACGTCCGAGTTCATGCCGGACACACGCCGCGGCGGCGGCTCATGGTGCGTCCGCCTGGCGGTCGATCTCGGCGAGCGCCTCGCGTGCGATACGGAAACTGTCGACGGCGGCCGGTACGCCGCCGTAGATCGCGACCTGCAGCAGCACCTCCCTGATCTCCGT
>JADZCB010000306.1 GCA_020851775.1 Gammaproteobacteria bacterium | reverse complement strand
GACTTTCAGCGGCGGTACGCCGAAGGCCGGGCCCTGGCGGAGCGACTGGCCGCCGATCAAGATCTGCCGCCGGCACGGTTGGCGAGCACGGCGGCGCCTGCGTCGCACGGCGACACGTTCATCGGTCATCACGCCGAGAAGCATGCCATCGCTGGTGCCGCCCAGGCACTGTGGCAAGCGTATCGGACACCACTGCCGCCGGAGCCGGGCACCGAACTCGCCGCGCACTGTGCACGGGCCCTGGCCAGCGACGCCATCGGCCTGCCGCGTCAGGCGCTCGAACGCATCGGGCGCCGGATCGAAGCCGAGCCCCTGCTGTGGAAACTGCTCCCCGGTGGAATGCTGCGGCTCTTCTTTCCGGTCACCGGCGATCCGGATCTCATCACCGCGGGCACCGTCGTCGCGATCGTCATGCTTTATGACGTCGCGACGGAACGCGCCCTGTACGCGCATCCGGTATTCGCTGGTCCCGAGGCGAATCCCCTGCTGAAGCATATCGGCGGGCTGATGGCGCAACCGCGCGCGCAGGCCGGGGAAAACGGCGTCAGCGCGACACGGCGGCTGCTGCTGCACAAGATGGCCATCTGGGACGCCTACGAACGCGAATGTCGCGAGTCGGGGCCCGTGACAGCGAGCGCGCGCTGGCGTGCGCGCTATGGCTGGGCGCTCGTGCGCCTGTATTTCTGCGAACGCTGCTCGGCCTGTCGCTGGGGCAGCCCGTTTTTCGACGGCGACAGCGGGCCGGCTTGGCTCGCCGATGCATCGCCCGCCGCGCTTCCCGCGTCGCCGCCGGCGTGCGACGCGACCGGTGTCGTCGCCGCGATCCGCGCGAGTCTCGCCTGGCAAGTCGAAACGGCTTACGCCCGTCGTGGCGGCTTCGAACTGGCTGAACGGCCGCGGCTGATCGTGCCACTGGCCGGCGGCTGGACGATCGCCGTGTTTCCGACCGACGCGGCCATCGTCGATGGCGGTTCGCTCGTTGCGGCGGCCGCCTATCATCATGCCCCGACGCGCGAAACCCGCTGGGTGCAATGCCTCGCCGCCGGCGGTGAGGCGGAGACGTTGTTCCAGTGCGGGGACGACGCCTTGGGCCTGCCACTTCCGGGCGATGCGGAGGGCCGCGGTCGGCGGCTGCATTACGCCGAATGGCGTCGCCTCGCCTGGTCGCAGTTCTGGCTCGACGAACTGGAACTCGGCGTGCAGGCAGCCAGTGCGCGTTGGCTTTCGAATTACTGGCCCGCGCTGGAGATCCTGTTCGGACGCGCCCCGGATACACGGCCGCCCGGCTGATCATCATCCTTTCGGCGCGCGCGTCAGTCGCCGTCCGGGGGCACGGGATTCAGCGCAGGGACGCTGCGGCGCGCACCGTCATCGAGATTGGCTGCAGTCAGTGCGCCGCCCCACACCGCGCCGGTATCGAGCGCGAGGACATCGAAACGACGCTCGTCGTCTGGCGTCAGACGCAAGGTCGACCAGTGCCCGAACACGATACGGGTGTCGTGACTGCGGCGTCCGGGCGCCGCGTACCAGGGCACGAGGGTCGCCTTCTGCGTACCGGGCGCCCCTTTCGCAGCGAGATCGAGCCGGCCGTCGCGGGTGACGTAACGCAGGCGGGTGCAGCCGTTGACGATGAAACGGAAACGCTGCGCGCCGCGCAATCGATCGTCCCAGGCGTCGGGCAGATTGCCGTACATCTCGGTGAGCGCCGCGACGAAATCGGGGCCCGCGAGTTTCGCTGTGACTTCGGCACCGCATGCGAGCGCCTCGGCGAGCGACCATTGCGGCGGCACACCCGCATGCACGAGCAGCGTGTGGCGCGCCGCGTCGTGGTGGAGCAGCGGTCGCCGGCGCAGCCAGTCGAGCAGTTCGTCGCAGTCGGGCGCGGCGAGGATCGCGTCGAGCGTGTCGCCGGGGCGTGGTTTGCGACCGGCGACGTAGCGGCAGGCGAGCAGGTGGAGATCGTGATTGCCGAGGACGGTCACGGCGCTGTCGCCGAGCGCACGTACCGTACGCAGCGCGCCGAGCGAATCGGCGCCGCGGTTGACCAGATCGCCGGTGAACCAGAGGCGATCGCGGTCGGGGTCGAACGCGATCAGATCGAGCAGCGCCCGCAATTCGGCGTGACAGCCCTGCAGGTCGCCGATCGCCCAGGTCGCCATGTTCCCGCTCAGTTCAGCACGTTCGGCACGGCGAGCCTGAAGGCCGAAATCTCCGCGTCGAAGCCGTGGCCGTCGTCGGCCACCATGCGATAACTGCCCTGCATCGTGCCGACCGGCGTCTCGAGCAGCGCGCCGCTGGTGTAGCGGAAGCGCGCGCCGGGGGCGAGGACCGGCTGTTCGCCGACGACGCCATCCCCGCGCACTTCCTGCACCTTGCCGTGCGCATCGGTGATGATCCAGTGTCGCGTCATGAGCTGCGCGCTACTGGTGCCGTGATTCTCGATAGTGATCGTATAGGAGAAGAAGTAACGGTTGCGTTCGGGTTCGGACTGCACATCGAGCCATGCCGTGCGGGCGGAAATGCGAATGTCGTAGCGGCTGTCGTTCACGTCGTCACCATGCCGGGCCCGCCGCGATGGAGGCCGATGTGTGGATTCTGCGGGCTGCCCGCAGGCCGGTAAAGCCTCTGTCGCTCACGGCACGTCGTGCCTGCGATCCATGCGCCGCAACTGGAGAGCCTCGGCGAGATCGTGCCGCGCGACGTGCGCGCGGCCGGCGAGATCGGCAATCGTCCGCGCGATCTTGATCACGCGGTGGTAGCTGCGTGCCGTCAGCCGGAAGCGCTCGAACGCCTGGGCGAGGAATTCGCGTTCGGCGTCGGCAAGTGCCGCGTGCATGCCGAGTTCACGTACATCGAGACGCGCGTTGAGCTTCTTCTGACGCGTGATCTGCAACGCGTGGGCGGCGGCGACGCGGGCGGCGATGGCGGCCGAGGATTCGGCGCGCGGGCCGCCGCTGGCCCGTAACCAGTCGTTCTCGCGCGGCACTTCGGCCTGCAGATCGATGCGGTCGAGCAGGGGGCCGGACAGGCGCGCGCGGTACTGACGGATCTGCTCGACACCGCAGCGGCAGACGCCACCGGGATCGCCGGCGTACCCGCAGGGACAGGGGTTCATCGTCGCGACGAGCTGGAAGCTCGCGGGATACGTCAGCGTCGCCGCCGCCCGTGCGATCGTCACGCGACCCGTCTCCAGCGGTTCGCGCAGCACCTCGAGCGTCCGACGGTTGAATTCGGGCAGTTCGTCGAGGAACAGTACGCCGTGATGCGCGAGCGACACTTCGCCCGGACGCGGCACGGTGCCGCCGCCGACGATCGCCGCTGCCGAGCTCGTGTGGTGAGGCGCACGGAACGGCCGCACCCGCCAGTCCTCGGGCATGCGCGGCTGGCCACCGACCGAACAGACGATCGCCACTTCGAAGGCTTCGTCGTCGCGCAGCGGCGGCAGCACGCCGGGCAGGCGGGCCGCGAGCATCGTCTTGCCGGTCCCGGGTGGTCCGCACATCAGCAGGTTGTGGCCGCCGGCCGCCGCGATTTCGAGCGCGCGCTTGACGAAATGCTGTCCCTCGACGTCCGCGAGGTCGGGCAGTCCGCGCG
>JADZCB010000305.1 GCA_020851775.1 Gammaproteobacteria bacterium | reverse complement strand
GTCGCGGAGAGCTTTCTCACCACCAGCCGCAAGCGCGTGGACGAGTTCGCGCGGCGCTATCCCGAGGTCGGGCTGCCGTTCTGGGTCGAAGCGCGCCCGGAGTCGATTTCGACAGCGAAGGTCGAAATCCTCAAGGACGTCGGCTGCGAGGGGATCAGCGTCGGGGTCGAAAGCGGCAACGACGAACTGCGCCGCAACGTGCTGGGCAGAAACGTGTCCAACGACACCATCATCAAGGCCTTCGATCTGCTCGCCGACACCGGGATCCGGGTCAGCGCCAACAACATCATCGGCTTCCCGACCGAGACGCGCGACATGATCTTCGAGACCATCGAGCTCGACCGGCGCATCCAGCCGCACGGGGTGATGGTCAGCTTCTTCAGTCCCTATCGGGGCTGCACCCTGCGCGAAGTCTGCGAAATCGAAGGCTACATCGGTGCGGAGGACATCGCGCTGGACTACCGCCTCGGCCCGACGATGGACATGCCGCAATTGCGCCGACGCGAGCTCGTCGGCCTGCATCGCGCGTTCCCGCTCTACGTGAAGTTCCCGAAGAGCGAATGGGACGACATCCGGATCTGCGAAGGCGAAGGTCCGGAGGCGGACGCCGCGTACAGCGAATATGCGCGGCGCTACGTCGAACAGTACATGCGTTAGCAGGCAGCGACGCACATGGCCACAGTCGCCTTTCTCGGCACCGGGATCATGGGCGCGGCGATGGTCCGCTGCCTGCTTGCTGACGGACACACGGTCACCGTGTGCAATCGCACCGCGCACAAGACGGCGCCACTCGTCGCGGCCGGGGCGAGCGCCGCCGACAGCCCGGCCGACGCAGTGACCGATGCGGATTTCATCATCGCGAGCGTCGGCGACGATGCGGCCTCACGCGAAATCTGGCTCGGCCCGCGCGGGGTGCTGGCCGGCAGGCCGCGCGCCGGCGTGATCGCAATCGAGCACTCCACGCTGTCGCACGACTGGATCATCGCCTTGCATGGCGCGCTCGCCGCCGCCGGCGTGGCGTTCATCGACGGCCCGGTCACCGGCGGGCCGACCGGGGCCGCCGCGGGGACGCTGACGGTACTCGTCGGCGCCGCCGACGCGACGCTCGCGCGCGCCCGGCCGCTGCTGCAGGCCTACGCCCGCGACTGCGTGCACTTCGGGTTGCCGGGCGCGGGAACCGCATACAAGGTCATTGTCAATCTCGTCGCGACGGCGCAGATCACGGCGCTCGCCGAAGGCTATGCAATCGCCGAGCGCGCCGGTCTCGACATGCCGCTCGTGGCCGCCACGCTCGGCCACAGCACCGTCGCGAGCCCGGTCGTCACCTATCTCCTCGATCGCATCGTGCGCGACGCTCATGACGACGTGTATTTCGCGACGCGCTGGCGTTGCAAGGACGCCGCCTACGGCCTGCAGCTCGCCGCGCGACTCGGCCAGGCCGCGCCGACGTGCGCGGCGGCCGGCGACCTCTTCGAGCGGGCGATGGAAGCGGGGCACGGTGATCGCAACTCGAGCGTGATCATCGACGTGCTGCGCGGACTCGGCAGCGGCGGAGAATCGACGTAGCCGGGCACGGAGGTGGTTCCCTGGCGCCGCGCCGCTTCAGGGTCCAGGCATCCGTTCCCCGAAACGGCCGTAGCGGTACAGCAGCGCCGGCATCACCAGCAGGTTCAGCACCGTCGAGGTGATCAGGCCGCCGATGATGATCGCGGCCATCGGGCCCATGATTTCGCGGCCCGGGTTGTCGCTGTCGATCGTCAGCGGCAGCATCGCGAGCGTCGTCACCAGCGCCGTCATCAGGATCGCGGGCAGACGCTCGCGCGCACCGCGGCGCAGGGTGTCGAGATCCCAGCGGCACCCTTCGACGTGCACGAGATGATCGTAGTGCGAGACGAGCATGATGCTGTTGCGCACGGTAATGCCGAACAGCGTGACGAAGCCGACGATCGACCCCACCGACACCACGCCACCGCCGAGCAGCACCGCGGCCACGCCGCCGGCGAGCGAGAATGGCAGGTTCAACAGGATGATCAGCAGATGGCGCAGCCGGTAGACGGCCATGTAGATCAGCACGAGCACGCCGAAGCTCGCGATCAGCGCGTCGGCGACGAGTTCACGCCGCGCCGAGGCATGCTCGACTGCCGCGCCGGTGAATTCCGGATGCACACCGGGTGGCAGCCGCAGATCATTCAGCACGCGCTGGCGCAGATCGCCGAGCACGCTGCCGGGATCGCGTCCCGTCACCTCGGCGGTCACGACCTGCAGGCGCTGCGCGTTCCGGTGCAGGATGTTGTAACGCCCTTCGCGCTGCGAAATCGCGGCGACGTCGGCGAGGCGTACCGGTGCGCCGTCGACAACCGCGACCGGCAGGTCGGCGAGGGCCCGCGCATCGGCCCGCAGGGCGGCGTCGAGCAGCAGCACGACGGGGACGCGGCGGTTGTCGACCTCGATCTCGTTGACTGCCTGTGCGCCGTAGACGAGCTGCACTGCATGGAGGACCGTGCGGGCCCGCAGGCCGAGACGCGCGAGCCGCTCGGCATCCGGACGGATCTCGAGCACTGGGGTCGCGTGCGACGCGCGCACGCGGACGTTGCTCGTGCCGGGCACCGTGCGCATCAACGCGGCGAGCGACTGTGCGGCTGCATCGAGCGCGTCGAGATCGCTGCCGAAGAGGTTGACCACCAGCGGCGCGGTGTAGCCCGAGACGGTTTCGTCGATGCGCTCCGTCAGGAAGGTGTTGGCTTCCCAGGTGATCCCGGGAAACTGCCGCAGCACGTCGCGCAGCGCCTCGAGCACGCGCTGCTGCTCGGTGCCGCGCAGCGGATGCAGGGCGACTTCGTATTCGCTGTAGTGACTGCCGTAAGTGTCGGCGCCGCGTTCGGCACGTCCGGCCCACTGGGAGGCCGAGCGGACGCCGTCGATGGTCATGAAACGGCGCACGAGCCGGGTCCCGACGTCGATCGATTCGTCGAGACTCGTGCCCGGCAGGCCGGTCGTGTGCACCATGTAATGCCCTTCGCGCAGTTCGGGCAGGAAGCGCGCCCCGAAG
>JADZCB010000304.1 GCA_020851775.1 Gammaproteobacteria bacterium | reverse complement strand
GTTGGCGTCGCCCGCGGACGTGCCGATTTCGAAGCCGATGCGATCGACGGCGGCGACGGGCAGCGCCAGCCCCATGGCGACGGCGGCGACAAAGGATCGAAGCATCGGCTTGTTCATGATCGAGAGTTCCTGTTCGCTTGGAGGACGGGGAGGTAAGTCCTTGTTCCCGGACTTCTTCTGCGCGCAAGGCTAGCCGACTCGGCAGGCCGATTCAACCGCTCGGGACACTGCCGGCATCGAGCTTCAGTGCAAACACCAAGGCGTCTTCGCGCCCTTCGCGTGCCGGGTAGTAGTTGCGTCGCACGGCGAGCTGTCGGAAGCCGAAGTCGAGGTAGAGCGTGATGGCGGCCGGATTCGACGGCCGCACTTCGAGAAATACCACCGTCGCCCGATGTCCGCGCGCGATCGCGACGAGGTGTTCGAGCATTCGCCGCCCGAACCCCAGCCGTCGATGCTCGGGTGCGACGCAGACGTTCAGCACGTGGGCCTCGTCGGCAGCGACCGACATGATGCAATAACCCACGACGGCTTCGACGACTTCCATCGTCCAGCAGCAGTAACCGACACGCAGGCAGTCGGCGAAAATGCCGAGCGACCACGGGAATTCGTAAGCCCGCTGTTCGAGCGCGGCGACGTGCGCCAGATCGTGTTCACGCATCGGCCGCAGCCGCGGTGCGGTGTCTTCCGGCAGCGCGCTCATCGCCGGTCCTGGCGTGTTTCCGCGTAGACGCGCTGTGCAAACAGAAGATCCTGCCAGGCGCGGCGCTTCTCGGCCGGTGCACGCAGCAGATAGGCCGGATGGTAGGTGACGATGACAGGCGTCTGCTGCGGGCCATAGACATGACGTTGTCCGCGCAGCTTCGCGACCGGAGTCTGCGTCTTCAGCAGATTCTGGGCCGCAATGCGGCCGACGCAAAGCAGGATCGCGGGATTCACGAGCGCGATCTGCCGCTGCAGGTAAGGCTCGCAACAGACGACTTCGTCGGGCCGCGGATCACGGTTGCCCGGTGGCCGACACTTCAGGATGTTCGCGATGTAGACCTGTTCGCGCTTCAGCCCGAGCGCACCGATCATCGAATTGAGAAGCTGCCCGGCGCGACCGACGAAGGGCTCGCCCTGCCGGTCCTCCTCCTGGCCCGGGGCTTCGCCGATCACCATCCAGCGGGCGTCGCGCGCGCCGACGCCGAAGACGGTCTGCGCGCGCCCGCGATGCAGTTCGCAGCGCTGGCAGGCGGCGACCGTGGCGGCGAGACTCTCCCAGTCCAGGGCGTCACCCACGGCCGTTCCCGGCGCGCTTCCGGCTTCCGACGCGGGCAGCGCGTCGGCAGCGGGCAGTGCTGCCGACCCGCGGCGCGGCACCCAGGTGGTCACGCCCATCGCTGACAATGCGCGCTGGCGGCGGACGGGATCCTTCATTGGAACGGGGCCGCTGCGCTCAGACGCCAGCGACCTGCGGATGCTCGCGGTGCACCGGGAAGAGGATCTTGTTGAGTGCGTTCAGATAGGCCTTCACCGACGCGACGATGATGTCGGTGTCCGCCCCCTGCCCGTTCACGATGCGACCGGCGCGTTCGAGGCGCACCGTGACCTCGCCCTGCGAGTCGGTGCCCGTCGTGATGGCATTCACCGAATAGAGCTGCAGGTTCGCCCCGCTCGCCATCACCTGTTCGACCGCCTTGTAGGCCGCATCAACCGGACCATCGCCGGTCGCACTCGCGCTGCGTTCTTCACCGTCGATCGCCAACATCAGATCCGCGACGGGCGTCTCGCCCGTTTCGGTGCGGCAGCGGAGCGATACCAGCTTGATGCGTTCATTGCTGACCGATACGTCCGTATCGGACACGAGGGCCTGCAAGTCCTCGTCGTAGATTTCCGACTTGCGATCGGCGAGATCCTTGAAGCGCTTGAAGACGTCGTTCAGATCGGCTTCGCTGGCGAACTCCGTGCCGAGTTCCTTCAACCGCGTGCGAAAGGCATTCCGGCCGGACAGCTTGCCGAGCACAATCCTGTTCGAGTTCAACCCGACATCCTGCGCGCGCATGATCTCGTAGGTTTCGCGGTGCTTCAGCACGCCATCCTGATGGATGCCGGACTCGTGCGCGAAGGCATTGGCGCCGACGATCGCCTTGTTCGGCTGCACCGGAAAGCCCGTGATCGTCGAGACGAGACGGGAGCAGTTCATGATCTCGGTGGTTTCGATGCGCGTCTCGCAGGGGAAGTAGTCCTTGCGCGTGCGCACCGCCATCACGATCTCTTCGAGCGAGGCATTCCCGGCACGTTCGCCGAGGCCGTTGATCGTGCATTCGACCTGCCGCGCGCCATGCATCACCGCGGCGAGCGAATTGCCGACCGCGAGTCCCAGATCATTGTGGCAATGGACGCTGAACACGGCCTTGTCGCTGTTCGGCACGTTCTCGATCAGGCGTCCGATGAAGGCACCATACTGGTCCGGCACGCCGTAGCCGACGGTGTCGGGGAGATTGACGGTCGTCGCGCCGGCATCGATCACGGCCTCGAGAATGCGTGACAGGAAGTCGAATTCGGAGCGACTGCTGTCCTCGCAGGAAAATTCGACGTTGTCGGTATAGTTGCGCGCGCGCTTCACGGCCCGGATCGCGGCCTCCAGGACCTCGTCCGGCGCCATCTTGAGCTTCTTCTGCATATGGATCGGCGAGGTCGCGATGAAGGTGTGGATGCGGTAGGACGGTGCATCCTTCAAGGCCTCGAAGGCGCGATCGATGTCCGCGTCCCCGGTGCGCGCGAGACCGCACACCGTGACGTCCCTGACCGCGCGGGCGACGGCCTGCACGGCCTCGAAATCGCCGGGACTCGCGATCGGGAATCCGGCCTCGATGACGTCGACCTTCAGTCGCTCCAGCGCCTTCGCGATCCGGACCTTCTCGGCCTTGGTCATCGCCGCGCCCGGGCTCTGCTCGCCGTCGCGCATCGTGGTGTCGAAAATGATCAGACGGTCTTTCATGGACTGCTCCGGCGCTTGGGCCTGTGTTTGCTTTGCCGCGCCGGATTCGGGCGGTGTGTGGCCCGAATTGTAAGCGAAAAAGCAGCCGGCTCAGGCCGGAACGCACCCGCCGCGCAGAGCCGCTCGCGAATCCCTGTCGCTGAGCGTGAATCCGCGCCGGTCGACGCTGGCGGGGCTCTTCGGCGCCGGCTTCGGCGCGCGGGATGACGACCGCTTGCCGCGGATCGCGCCGTCAGCGCTCGCTCATACCCCGCCACCGTCGATTTTAAGGATCGCACCGCTCGTGAAACTGGCGTGGTCCGACGCCAGATAAAGCGCAGCACCGACGATTTCGTCCGGCCTGCCCCCCCGCTTCAACGCGATGCTCGTCGCGGCGCGGGCTTCGAAGGCCGTCATGTCCCAGGCCTGGGAGATGTCGGTGAGGAACGGGCCCGGCATGATCGCGTTGACACGCACCTTGGGGCCATAGGCATTGGCAAAGGCCTCCGTCATCGCGTTCAGCCCGGCTTTCGCCGCCGCGTACGGAATGATGTCCTTGCGCGGCCGGATCGCAGCCGTGCTCGAGACATTGATGATTGCGCCACCGTCACCGTCGACCATGCGCTGGCCGATGGTCGCACACAGCCGGAAGGCCCCTTTCAGGTTGACGGCGAACACTTTGTCGTAAAGCGCCTCCGTGATGTCGCACGGCCGGCCGTACACCGGCGACAGCCCCGCGTTGTTGATCAGCACGTCGACGCGGCCGAAGCGTGCGTAGACGGCGTCGACGAGCCCATCGATCTGATCCCAGTGGGCGACGTGACAGGCACATGCCATCCCGTCACGTCCGAGCGCCCGAATCTCGTGCATGACGGCTTCGCACGATTCGATCCGCCGGCTCGCAACGACGACCGCGGCGCCCGCGGCAGCGAAGCCGAGCGCCATCTCACGGCCGAGCCCCCGACTGCCGCCGGTGATCACGACGACCTTGTTCTCCATGCTGATGACGTTGTGGCTCATGAC